>JBKHXC010000466.1:0-2633 GCA_046566225.1 Acidimicrobiia bacterium | reverse complement strand
CGTTCCTCTCCAAGGTGCTGTGAAGGTCGGCTCGGAACCAGAGGTTCCGAGCCGAGCTGATCGTGCTCCGGCCGGGCGGGAGGTGGAGGGCGCCGTGGAGGGGCCGCCGCCCGACGTGCACGTGCTCGTCGTGGCGCCCTTCGTCCCCTCGCCGTCGGGGCCGCTCGCCGAGCGGCGGGCCGCGCAGCTGGTCACCGACCTGGCGGCGCTGGTCGCCGGCGGGCGCGTCACCGTTCTCGCCCTCGACGGCCGGGGTGCCCGGCGGTCAGCCCCCGCCCTGGTGCGACGCGGCGCGGACGTGGTCACCGGGCCGGAGGACTGGCACGCCTGGCTGCGGAGCCGCCCCCTCGCCTTCTCGCACCTCGTCGTGACCGACCTGGCCGCCCATCGCCGGCTGGGCGCCGTGCTGGCGCAGACCCAGCCCCAGGCGTACCGCATCCTCGCGCTCCCGTCGTTGCCCTTCGAGGACGTGAAGGCGGCACGCCCGCACCGCGGCGCCGCCGACGGGCCGGCGGCCGACCTCGTCGCCGCCGTCGTCCGGGAGCACCTGGCAGGCGGAGCCGAGGACTTCGACGCCGCGTGGTGCGCCACGCCCCGCGACCGCGACTGGCTCGCCACCACCGCGCCGGCGCTGCGGTGCGCCGTCGTCCCGACGGCGGCGGCGCCCGGGCCCGACGTCGCCTTCGAGCGGCGCACCGGCTACGTGGTCCTGGCCACGCCGGGCGCCGACCTGGCGGCGGGCCACGAGGACGCCGCCCGCCACGCCGTCGCCGAGGTCCTCCCCCGGCTCCTGGCGTGCGATCCCACGGCGTTCCTGCGCATCGTGGTGGACGAGCCGTCGCCCGGGGTGCAGCTCCTCGCCGGCGCCCACGTCGAGCTGGTCGCCGCCGGGGGCGACCCGGCCCGCTGGTTCCGCCGGTCCCGCGTGGCGCTCGCCGTGCACCCCCGGGGCACCGGCCCCCGCGACGTCATCGCCCTGGCCCTCGACACCGGCACACCGCTGGTGGCCTCCGCGGCGGCGACGGCCGGGCGGGGCCTCGGCCGCCTGGCCGGGCTCGTGGCCGCCGACGGGGCGGGGCCCGCCGCGCTGCGGGCCGGCGAGCTCCACCGCCGCCGGGCGGCGTGGTTCGAGGTGCACGACGAGCTGGCCCGCCTGGCCGCCGGCCCCTTCTCGGCCGGGGCGGCGCGCCTGAAGCTGCTGCGGGCGTGCGCCGACGCCGGCCTGGCCCCCGCAGCCGGCGTCGCCCGGGCCCAGCCGCTCGACCCGCCGGTGGCCGCCGGGGAGCACCCGGTGCGCCCCACCAGGGTCCCCGTGGCCGGCTCGGCCTGGAAGGCGGCGCCGCCCGCTCCCGACACGCCGGCGCCGGCGTTCCACGGACCGCCGTCGGGTGACTGGACCGACGTGGACGTCAACGACCAGTACGGTCGCTGGTGCGCCCGCTACGGCCCCACCCGGGCCCGCCTGGACCGCCTGGCGGCCCGGCTGTCCGGGCTGGTGCGGCGGCCGACGGTGAGCGTCGTCATGCCGGTGTTCGACACCGACCCCTCATGGCTCCACGACGCCATCTCGTCCGTGCGCGCCCAGGTGTACGAGGAGTGGGAGCTGTGCATCGGCGACGACGGTTCCACCAACCCGGCCACGCTGGAGGTGCTCCACGCCCACCTCGGCCAGGACCCCCGCATCCGCCTCGTGCGCCTCCCCGCCCGGCAGGGCATCGTCGGGGCGTCCAACGCCGCGCTGGCCCTCGCCACCGGCGAGCTGGTGGCGCTCCTGGACCACGACGACGAGCTCAAGCCGCACGCCCTGGGCGAGGTGGTGCTCGCCCTCGACGAGCGGCCCAGCCTCGACGTGGTCTACACCGACGAGGACAAGCGCGACCCCGACGGGAGGCTGGTCGACCCGTTCTTCAAGCCCGACTGGTCCCCCGACCACCTGATGTCGCGCAACTACCTCTGCCACCTCCTCGTGGTCCGCCGCACGCTGCTCGACAAGCTGGGCGGGTTCCGCCCCGGCTACGACGGCAGCCAGGACTACGACCTGGTCCTGCGGGCCACCGAGGCGACCACCGAGATCGGCCACGTGGCGGAGCCGCTGTACACCTGGCGCAAGGTCGAGGGCTCGACGGCGGCGGTGAGCGACGCCAAGCCGTGGGCGCTGGACGCCGCCCGCCGGGCCCTGGCCGACGCCATGGACCGGCGGGGTGCGCCGGGGCGGGTCGTCGACGGGCTCCACCCCACCACCTACCGCGCCCGCTACGCCGTCCGGGGCCGCCCCAGGGTGTCCGTCATCATCCCCACCCGGGACCGGGCCGACCTGCTGCGAGGCTGCATCGACGACGTCCTGGAGCGCTCGGGCTGGGACGACGTCGAGCTGATCGTCGTGGACAACCAGAGCACCGACCCCGAGACCCTGGGCTACCTGGCCGGCGTACCCGCGCTGGTCTTGCGATACCCGTACCGCTTCCACTACCCGCGCATGATGAACCTGGCCGCCCACGAGGCGGCGGGCGACTTCCTGCTGTTCCTCAACAACGACACCCGCGTCGTCAACCCCGACTGGATCGAGGCGCTGGTCGAGCACGGCCAGCGGCCGGAGGTCGGCGTCGTCGGCGCGCGCCTCCGCTACCCCGACG
>JBKHXC010000465.1:0-1635 GCA_046566225.1 Acidimicrobiia bacterium | reverse complement strand
GACCGACGACGCCGGTAACCCCCTGGCCGACGGCGCCACCCGGGCCGCGCAGCTCAGCGTCGAGGTGGCCACCGCCGTGGCCGTGGCGGCGCAGATGGCCCTGCGTGCCGCTCGCCAGCGTGCCGAGGCCCGTGCCGCCGGCGACAACGAGGTGGCGGCCCATCACCACGAGCACCTCCGTGGGCTGGCCGCCCTGGGGTGGTCGCCCGGCCTGGACGCCCGCTTTGCCTCCCACGCCACCGCCGCCGAGGCCCTCGGCGTGTGGTCGGCCGCCCAGCCGTGGTCCGACGACGCCGATGCGGCCCGGGCGGCCGCCCGGGCCGAGCGCCGCCTGGCTGAGCTGCATCCCGACCTCATGCGTGCCTACCAGGATCTGCGAGCCGGCCACGAGCCGGCGGCGGCCATGTGGGCCGCCGGGCGGGCAACCTGCGCGCCGGCGTGGGCCGGCGTCCTCGATCCTGACGTCGCCTCCCGCCTGGGCGTCGACGAGGCCCTGGGCGCGTGGAACGCGGCCCGCCCGTGGGCCGCCGGCGACCCCGAGGCCGCCAAGGCCATGGCGGCCGCCGAGGCCCGCCTTCGCCGGCTGCGCCCGGTGGCCATGACCCACTACGACGACCACCGCAGCACGGGGCACCAGCCGGCGGAGGCCATGGAGGCGGTGCTCGGTGAGCTGTGGGCGCGTGACGCCCGCCCGGTGGCGGCCGCCGCCCTGGGCTCCGGCGGCCGAGCTGGGGCGCTCGCCGTCATGGATCCGGCCGGGACCTCGTTCCCGGTCCCCCTCGGCGATCCCGGCGCTTCGGCAGCGGCGTGGGCTGTGGGTGACGACCAGCGCGCCGGTGCCGCCCGGGACCTGCACGTGGCCGACGACCCGAGGACACCGCCCGACGAGCGGGCGGGCGCCGCTGCCGGCGGTGCCGACCACCTGGAGTACGCGGAGGCCAGCACGGCCCGGGCGGCGTCGCTGTCCTATCCCCGGCCCCTCCCGGGCGCTCCCGTCCCGCGCCCGGCACCGCCAGGCACTCCCAGCCCGGGCTGGTCTCCGTCGCCGGGGCGGCGCCGCTAGCTCTCCGCCGGCCGGCGCCGCCGGGCCGGCCGGGCCGGGGGTTCGTCACCCGAGCCCGGCGTCCGGCCCCGCAGTTGCTCCCCCAGCAGCACCAGCTCGGCCTGCAGGCGGTCGCGCTCGGCCGCTCGCTCCTGCGCCAGCTGCTCGGCCGCCGCCAGGCGTGCTTCTCGGGCCTCGAGCTGGGCGGCATGAGCGGCGCCGAGGGCCTCCAGGCGCTCCGCCAAGCGCGCCGCTGCCTGCTCCTCGGCCCGGGCCAGCGCCGCCCGGGCCTCGGTGGCCAGCTGGGTGCGGTCCATCTCCGCCCGTAGCGCCTCGGCCCGGGCCAGCGCCGCTCGGGCTTCGGTGATCCGGTGCTCGGCATCCGCCCGGGCCGGCGCCAGGTCGTCGTGCAGCCGCCCCACCTCGGCGACGTGCGCCTCCCGCAGCCGGGCCAGCTCCTCACGCTGCTCGGCCGCCACCGCCTCGGCGGCCTGAGCGCCGGCCTGGGCCCGGGCAGCCGCTTCTTCGGCCCGCGAGGCCGCCTCAGCGGCCTCCACCAGCCGCTGCTCGGCCTCCGCCACCTGCGCATCCGC
>JBKHXC010000464.1:0-8895 GCA_046566225.1 Acidimicrobiia bacterium | reverse complement strand
GCTGCCGCCAGGTACGCCTCGTGGCGGGCGGCTACGTCGGGGTCGACGGGCCGGGTGCCCAGGTCGTGGAGCCGGCGGACCGTGCGAGGCTGCTCGTCGTGTTCCATGCCCCTGTCAGCGCCGCCGGGGCCGCTCAGGATACGGGCGGGGTGCGCACGGTGCGGTCGTCGGGCGACGGCTCGGCGGCGGGCGGCGGCCGGTCGAGCAGCGCCGAGAGCGCCTCCAGGGCGCGGTGCTGGAGCGCCTTGACGGCGCCCGTGCGCCGGCCGGTGATGCGGGCCACGTCGGCCAGGGGGAGGTCGGCCACGAAGCGCAGCACCACCACCTCGCGCTGGTCGGCGGTGAGCCGCGACAGGGCCTCCACCAGGTCGGGGTCCAAGGGGTCGGGCGGCGGGGCGGCGGGCCCGTCGGGCACGTCGCGGTCGGCCAGCCGGGGGCGGCGGGAGACGCGGCGGCGGGCGTCGAGCAGCCGGTTGTGGGCGATGGCGAACACCCACCGCCGGAGGGCGGCGTCGTCGCCCTTGAACCGCGGCAGGTCGCGGGCCACCTGGAGGAACACCTCGCCCAGCAGGTCCTCGGGCTCCGGCGCCCGCTGGGCGCGCAGGTAGCCGAGCACCGCCGGCGCCAGGTGCCGGTAGACGTCCGCCGCCGACGACGTCACCGGGCTAGCGCCCTGGCCACGAACCCTCGCCGCGTTCGCAGCGGCAAGGTCCGTGGCCGCCCTCGCCGCCGCAGGTGGCCTCTACGGCTGCGGACATCGAGAAAGGACAGGGCGGAGGCGGCGCGAGCTCCGCTCGCCCGCCGGAGCTCGATCCAACTCGACCGAACGGAGTGAGCGAAGCGAACGAATGAGGTCGAAGCACTCAACGCTCTTCGACGGGCACGTAGTCCCTGGGGCCGGGGCCGTTGTAGAGCTGGCGGGGACGGGCGATCTTCGACTGCTGCTCGAGCAGCTCCACCCAGTGGGCCAGCCACCCCGACGTGCGGGGGATGGCGAAGAGCACGGGGAACATCTCCACCGGGAAGCCCATGGCCTGGTAGATGAGCCCCGAGTAGAAGTCCACGTTCGGGTAGAGCTTGCGGGAGACGAAGTAGTCGTCGGAGAGGGCGGCCTCCTCCAGCTTGAGGGCGATGTCGAGGAGCGGGTTCTTGCCCGTCACCTCGAACACCTCGTCGGCGATCTGCTTGACGATGCGGGCCCGGGGGTCGTAGCTCTTGTAGACCCGGTGGCCGAAGCCCTGGAGCCGGGCGCCGCCGCCCGACTTCACGCTCCTCAGGAAGTCGGCGACGTCGTCCATCGAGCCGATGTCGCCGAGCATGCGGATGACCGCCTCGTTGGCCCCGCCGTGGCGGGGGCCGTACAGGGCGGCGCACGCCGCCGCGCACGCCGAGTAGGGGTCGGCGTGGGCCGAGCCGACGGTGCGCATGGCGGTGGTGGAGCAGTTCTGCTCGTGGTCGGCGTGGAGGATGAACAGGACGTCGAGGGCGTGGGCCAGCGCCGGGTCGGCGTCGAAGCGGGGCTCGGCCACCTTCCACATCATCGACAGGAAGTTGGCGGCGAAGCCGAGCGAGTTGTCGGGGTAGACGAAGGGCATCCCGACGCTGAACCGGTGGGCGGCCGCCGCCAGGGTGGGCATCTTGGCGATGAGGCGCACGATCTGGCGCCGCCGGCACTCGGGATCGTGGATCTTCTTGGCGTCGAGGTAGAACGTCGACAGGGCGGCCACGGCCGAGACCAGCATCCCCATGGGATGAGCGTCGTAGTGGAAGCCCTCGAGGAAGCGCTTGCGCACGTTCTCGTGGATGAACGTGTGGTAGGTGATGTCGTTGACCCAGGCCTCGTGCTGGGCGGGGCTGGGCAGCTCGCCGTGGAGCAGGAGGTAGGACACCTCCAGGTACGTGGAGCGCTCGGCCAGCTGCTCGATGGGGTACCCGCGGTAGCGCAGGACGCCGGCGTCGCCGTCGAGGTAGGTGATGGCGCTCTCGCACGCCGCCGTGGCCAGGAAGGCGGGGTCGAAGAACAACACGTCGGGGAGCGCCTTGCGCCACACCTCCGACGACACGCCGCCGTTGACGATGGGGACCTCGAAGGCCTCGCCGGTCCGGTTGTCGGTGATGGTGAGCGACTCGGCCACGGGAACCAACGCTACCGGTCCCCGGGGTCCTCCCCGACGCCGAGGCGCCGGCGGAGGCGGGCCGCGTCGAACGGGCCGGGCCGGTCGTCCAGCTCGGCGAGCAGGGTGAGCAGGTCCGGCCGGGCCTCCTCGTCGGCCGCCGCCTGGCGGGGCGAAAGCCCGCCCAGGGCGGGGACCGGCTGGTCGACCCAGTGCTCCTCGCTGCGCAGCCCGATCTCGTCGAGGGCCGCCTCCAGCGCCTCCTCGTCGTCTTCGTCGTCGTCGTCCTCGTCGTCATAGTCGTCGTCGTCGTCGAGGTCGGCGCCGGCGGGGCCCAGGTTGCGCTGCGCCACCTCGACCAGGACGTCGTCGGCGGTGAGGGCGTGCGCCCGGGCGGCGGGCACCCGCGTCTCCTCCACCACCTCGACGGCGGCCAGCACGGAGCCCAGCTCGTCCAGGGCGGCGGTCCGGCGGGCGACCGAGCCGGCCTCGACGACCAGCGTGCCGTCGCCGCCCAGCCGGTAGTGGGCCGCCACCGCCTGGCCCGGGCCGGACGTGTCGGGCGTGGCGTGCCAGGCCCCCCCGCCGGCGCACCGCTCGAAGGCCTCGTCGAGGCGCTGCTCCGCCTCGGTGGCGTCGCCCACGGCGCCGACCACCGTGCACACCACCTCGGGTTGCCCCGAGGCGGTCTCGAGCGACGGGGTGTCCGGATCGGAGAGCAGCGCCGCCAGCCGGTGGTCGACCGGCGTCCCCGGCGCGAAGGCGGCGAGGAGGGCGTCGCGCTCGGAGAGCCAGGCGGGGCGGGCCAGGCCCGTGGTCCACCAGCGGTCCTCGACGGGGACGAGGCGGGCCCACGCCAGCCGGTGCACGGACAGGCCGCCGAGGGCGGTGGACCCCTCGACGACGTAGCGGGTGCCGGTGGCCAGGTCCTCCACCTCGACCCGGCCGTCGCCGTGGCGGGCGGCCAGGCGGAACAGGGAGGCGACGTGCTCGCCCGCCCAGCGCTCGACCCACGCCCGCTCCACGTCGGGCAGCAGGACGGCGCGGTCGGCGATGAAGCGCTCGAGCCACCCGCCGTCGAAGGCCACCACGTCGAGGGCCAGGGCGGCGGCGGCCGGCTCCTCGGGGTCGGCGCCGGCCACGGCGTCGTCGAGGGCGTCGGGCGGCGCCGTCTCGACCATGAACTGGCCCACCTTGTCCATGAGCCAGCGCACCCGGTCCGCCTCGCCCAGGGCCGACCGCCCCAGGTGGCACTGCTTGTACTTGCGACCCGACCCGCACGGGCAGCGGTCGTTGCGGCCGACCGAGGGCGCCATGGCCGCCGCCCGCCGCCGGAGCGACCGCAGCTCGGGGTCGCCGTGGTCGCGGACGGCCTGGAGCAGGTTCACGGCGTCGCGCGCCTTCCCCCGGTCGCTGGCGTACCAGGCGGCCTCCGACATCGACGGGCCGAAGCCGGGGTCGGCCTCGAGCGCCTCCCGGACCAGGGCCTCGGCCGCCTCGGCCTCGCCCCGCAGGGCGGCGGCCCGGGCCGTCAGCCACCGGCCGGTGGGCCCGCCCAGGGCGGCGGCGAAGCCGGCCAGCTCGTCGGGCCCCGCCCCCCGGCGGCGCAGCTCGTCCAGCACCCAGTACGACACCGACCACCGGGCCCGGAGGCGCTCGGCCAGCGGGCGGGGCGGTACCGCGCCGGGGTCGGCCCGCCAGGCGTCGAACGCCTTCAGGGCGTCCACCAGCAGCGACAGCTCGGGCTCGTCGCCGTCGTGGCGGGCCAGGGTGACGACCATGTCGACCACCGACTTGTACTGCTCCCAGCAGCCGGGCCGGCCGATCAGGTCGCCGTCGACCTCCATGCCGGCCCCCTCCGCCAGCTCGGCGAAGGGCGGGCCGGGGCGGTCGAACCACCCGAGCCCGTCCAGGGTGGCGAGGAGCTGGAGCTCGTCGTCGTGGACGGGCGTGCCGTCGCCCTCGTTGGCGAGGTCGAGCAGGGCGCCGAGGCGCCCGGCGACGTCGGCCGGCGGGGCCCGGAGACCACCCTCGTCCACCGGCTCCAGGCGCAGGAAGCCGCCGGACGCGCTGGCCGCCACCAGCGAGCCGGGCGTGAAGCCGGCGAGCCACCCCGGCGGGCCGTCCAGGTGGTCGGTGCGGCGGGTGCGCCCGGCCCGCCCCTCGCCCCGGGCCTCCACGCGACGGGGGCGCAGCGGCGTACCGTCGGCGGCGTGGAGGCCCCCCTCGACCCGGGCCAGGCGGCCCAGCACGGCCAGGTCGGGCGACAGGTCGACGGTGGAGGAGGCCACCTCCGCCTCGCTCAGCCGGTGGGTGAGGACCATGGCCCCGGCCAGGTGGGCCACGTCGGCCACCCGCCCATCGGGGAACAGCTCGAGCGGGCCGTCCCCGGCCCGCAGCGCCACGTCGAGCGCCTCCTCCACCGACTCGCGGTCGAGGCCGCCGCCCTCCAGGTCGCCCCACATCGCCTCGACGACCGTTGGGAACCGGCTGGCGCCGCCCTCGCCGGCCACCACCCGCCGGGCCAGGGCGACCAGGGCCCGCTCCAGCAGCATCGGCGACGACCGTAGCCGGGCGCTGGAGCGGTGTCGACGGGAGGGCCGGCCGGCGTTCGCCTCAGCGCACGTCGGCGCCGGCGGCGGCCATGGCCTCCACGGCCCGGCGATCGTCGCCCGGCTCGACGTTGACCGGGCGGGTGGCGGCCAGGGGGACGGCCGCCTCGTACCCCAGGCGGCGGGCGTCGAGCACGGTCTCCTTCACGCAGACGTCCTGGGCCAGCCCCACGACCACGACCCGGGTGGTGCCGTGGCGCTCCAGGACGGCCTGGAGCCCGGTGGCGCTCTCCTCGCCGGTGCCCACGTCGCGGGCGGTGAAGCCCGAGTAGCCGTCCTCGCCGCCGGTGCCCTTGCGGACGACGGGGCCGTCGACGACCAGGTCGGGGTGCAGCTGGGCGCCCCACGTGCCGGCGACGCAGTGGACGGGCCACACGCCGCCGTCCTTGCGGAAGTGGGGCGTGGTCTCCGGGTGCCAGTCCTGGGTGTAGGCCACGGCGGCGCCGGCGGCCCGGGCGGCGGCCACCAGCTCGTTCACCACCGGGACGACCTGCTCGCCGCCGTTGACGTAGAGGGACCCCCCGGGGTCGGCGAAGTCGTTCTGGACGTCGACGACCACCAGGGCGGTCCGCGGGTCGAAGGCGAAGCTGGTCGGGGGGGCGGTCATGGCACCTCCTCGGGGTGTCGTTCGTCGAGTGCCTCGGTCAGCTCGCGCAGGCGGGCCGACGCGCTCACCGGGTGGCGGGCGGGTGCGCCCAGGTGCTTCAGGCCCGGGGCCAGCCCCGCCCACTCCTGCTCGAAGTGGCGGTTGGCGTCGTCCAGGTCCACCCGGCCGGCGGCGGTGCGCCGGCCGCGCCGCATGACCTCGGCCAGCAGGGGCCGGGCGCCGGGCGCCGGCGGAGGCTCGCCGGCCAACGCCAGCGTGTCGCCCGAGCGGTCGGCCGCCCGCCACACCTGCTTGGCACCGGGCCAGATCTCCTTGCCGGTCGAGGTCTTGCGCACGGGGCGCCCGTCGTAGGCGACGAGCTTGTACACCGTGTCGAGGGTGGGCGCGTCGGCGGAGACGCCCAGGGCCGAGCCCACGCCGAAGCCGTCGATGGGCGCCCGCTCCTCCGCCACCAGGCGGTGGATCTCGTGCTCGTCGAGGCCCCCGCTGGCGAACACCTCCACGGCGGGGAAGCCGGCGTCGTCGAGCCGCCGGCGGGCGTGGCGGGACAGCGCCGCCAGGTCGCCCGAGTCGAGGCGGATGCCGCGGATCTCGACGCCGTCGCCGCGAAGCTCGGCGGCGACCTGCACGGCCCGCTCGATGCCCTGGTGGCTGTCGTAGGTGTCGACCAGCAGCACGGTGGCGGGGCCGAAGGCCCGGGCGAAGGCCCGGAACGCCTCCGCCTCGTCGCGGTGGGCCTGGACGAAGGCGTGGGCCATCGTGCCGGTGGCCGGCAGGCCGTAGCGGTCGGCGCCGGCCACGTTGCTGGTGGCCGACAGCCCCACCAGTCGGGCGGCCCGGGCCAGCTTCATGCCGGCGTCGACGCCCTGGGTGCGGCGCAGGGCGAAGTCGACCACCGCCCGCCCGGCGGCGGCGTGGCGGCAGCGGGAGGCCTTGGTGGCCAGGGTGGTCTGGAGGGTGACCTGGTTGAGCAGGAAGGTCTCGGCCAGCTGCGCCTCGGCGATGGGGGCGTCGACCTCCAGGACGGGCTCGTGGGCGAACACGACCGTCCCCTCGGGCACGGCCCGCACCGAGCCGGTGAAGCGCAGCTCGCCCAGCCAGTCCAGGAAGGCGCGGTCGAACACGCCCAGCCGCTCGATCGCCGCCAGCTCGTCGGGCCCGAAGCGCAGCTCCTCGAGCCAGCGCAGGGCGTCGTCGAGCCCGGCGGCGACGAGGTAGCCCCGCCCGGGCGGCAGGGTGCGCACGAACAGGCTGAACGTCGCCGGCCGGGGCGCCATGCCCTCCCGGCGGTAGGCGTCGACCATGGTGAGCTCGTAGAGGTCGACCAGCAGGGCGGGGAGGACGTCTGCGCTCATTCCCACCCTGGAAGGTCGGCGTGCGAGGCGACGGTGACGATGGGGTCGAGGCACCACTCGGGATGGTCGGACCGCAGCCGCTGGAGCCAGTAGGGGGCGGCGGTCGATCCCCGGGCCGTGCGGGTGAAGCGCACCACGTTCGCCTCCACCGCCCCGGGCCGGGAGGCGTGCGTCACTGGCCGTGCCGCCACGGTCGCCCATCCCCTTCCGATGCCTGGGACCGACAGCCTACCCTCACGGGAGGGAACGGTCGCGGTGCGGCGGGGTGGCCCGCCGGCGGTGGGGGACCAGGGCCGGCACACCGGCCGGCCCTCGTCCCGCCGCCCACCGAGCATGCCATCGGCCCGCCGTCGCCGCCGCCCGCCGCCCGGCGCGGACGGCCCTCAGGCGGCCCGGAGCAGGCCGATGCCGAGGGCCACGAGGCCGATCGACAGGGCCACTGCGCCGGCGGGGGCCAGCGGGATCAGGCGGTCCGGCCGATCCACCCGGGGCCGGACCACCGACAGGAAGAAGGCGGCGGGCACCGCGATGGCCGCCGCCGGGATCGACGTGCGGACGACCCGCTTCCACCCGTCGCCCAGCGCGGCGTGGTCGACGAGCACGAGGGCCACCAGCGACAGGATCAGGATGACCCCGGCGTGGGCGTGGCCGGCGGCCCACAGCCGGGGCCGCAAGGGGTGGTCGTAGTAGGGGCTGCGGCGGAGCCACAGCGACAGGATGCTCACCCCACCTCCCACCACCGTGGGGAACACCACCAGCAGGATCCCGGCGCTCCGGAGGCTCTCGTCGGACATGGCGAACAGCATGGAGCCTCCTCGCGAGCGATCTTTCCGATGGAAAGATGTATCACAGGCAACTTGCCAGTGGCAAGATCTATTCCGTGGCCGCCTCCCGCCCCTACCACCACGGTGCCCTCCGGACCGCCCTCCTCGACGCCGCCGCCGCCGAGATCGCCGACGTCGGGCCGGCGGCCATGAGCGTTCGCAAGGTCGCGGCCAGGGCGGGCGTCTCCCACACCGCGGCCGCCCACCACTTCGGGGACAAGCGCGGCTTGCTCACGGCGCTGGCGGTGGAGGGCCACCGCGCCCTCGCCGATGCACTGGTCGCCGCTCGGCCCCACGGCATGCTCGCCCTGGGCGCCGCCTACCTCCGCTTCGCCCACGAGCACCGCCCCTGGTTCGACGTGATGTTCCGCCCCGACCTCGTCCGCACCGACGACCCGGCGTTCGCCGAGGCCTCCCGGTCGTCGTTCGGCGAGCTGCGCGAGGCGGCGACGGCGGCGAGCGGCGGCGACCTCGTCTACGGGGCGTGGGCGCTGGTGCACGGCATCGCCGTGCTCTGGCTGGCCGGCAACCTCCCGGCGGCCACGATCGACGAGGCCGAGGCGCTGTTCCGCCGATCGGCGAAGGCGCTCGCCGGCGCCGGGCGGCGCCCACGGCGCCGGTAGCCGTGGCACGACTCGGGGGCTCCCCACGCGTGGCAGCGAGCGGGCGGCATCGCCTGCGGTCCGCCCTGGCGGCGACGTCCCTCGTCGTCGGCTGCGCCGGGTCGCCCCGCGACGTGCCGGCGGACACCACAGCGAGGAGCGGAAGGGGCCCGGCCACGACCTCCACCGCGCCAGCAGTACTCGCCGTCCAGCCCGGGCGCGCCGTCGTCGTGGCTGGAGAGGAGCGGTTCGACCTCATCGTCTTCGAGTGCCTGGTGGGCGAGGCGACCGGGGCGCCGGCGCGACGCCTCGCGCTCTCCGCCAGCGCCACCGAGCCGTTCCTCGACTCGAGCGTCGTGCTCAACGTCGACATCCTCGTGTCGCAGCGGGTTGCGGGGCTCGAGGAGCACAGGATCACGATCACCCGCCGCGACGGGGCGCCGGACCTGGCCGCCAGCGACTCGCCCCGACCGGGCGCCGGCGGTCCCGCACCCGACGACTGGATCGAGGTCGACGAGGCCGCCGGCGTGGTGCGGGGTAACGGTTTCCACCTCGGCGCCACCGACGGCTCGGCACCGCCACTCCCGTCGGGAGCCCTCGTCGCCGACTGCTCCGACGACTGATGTGGAACGGCTTGTCATCTCTGAAGGAGCGCCTCTTGTCAATACTGCGCCGGCCCTTCGGGCCGGCACCGTTGGGGGTTGTGGGCGCGTCGCGATGGCCCGTGCCTCTGGTGTGGCGACGCGCCGAATGACCCCGGCCGCCGGCCGGGGAGGGCGGT
>JBKHXC010000463.1:0-2058 GCA_046566225.1 Acidimicrobiia bacterium | reverse complement strand
CACGGTGAGCCGCCCGACCCCGACGCCCACCACGACCGCCCGCTCGCTGGTCACCCACCTCCCGTCGCCGGGCGCCAGGAACACCACCTGGTCGCCGGCTGCGAAGCGCCGTCCCCCGGGTCCCTCCGCCTCGGGGCCGGTCACCACCCCGGCGCGGATGCAGCGCCGCCGGGCTCGTTCGTTGAGTGCCGCCACGTCCCGGCGTCGCCAGGCCAACAGGGCCACGTCGTGGCCGGCCCGGCGGTCGGCTTCCCAGGCGTCGACGGCGGCGTCGAGGGCACTGGCCCGCTCCGGAGCGGCCACGATGCGGCCCTCGTTTCGGTACCACGCCAGGGCCTTGGCGACGTCGCCGGCCCGCAGCTGCTCCAGGGCGGTCCGCTCGGCCGGGTCGCGCTGGCGCACGTTCTCCTCGAGCACCGTCACCGCCGGGTGGTGGCGGGCCACCAGGGCCTCCAGCCCGCCACCGGGCCCGACGGCGCCCAGCTGGTGGTGGTCGCCGATCACCACCACCTTGGCCCCGGCCTCCTCCGCCGCCACCAGGAGCTTGAGTAGCTGGACGTCGTCGGCCATGCCGGCCTCGTCGATCAGCAGCAGCGTGTTGGCGTCGAGGGTGAGCGTGCCGTGCTCCAGCCGCCACACCAGGGAGGCGACGGTGCGGGAGTCGACGCCGGCCTCGGTGGCCAGGGCCCGGGCCGCCTGGCCCGACACCGCGGTGCCCAGCACGCGATAGCCGTCGGCCTCGAAGGCGGCCCGCACCACCTCCAAGGCGGTGGTCTTGCCGGAGCCGGCCACGCCCACCACCACGTCCAGGCCCCGGCCCGACCCGCAGATCATCCCTACCGCCCGGCGCTGGCCGGCGGTGAGGGGCCTCCCAAGCGTCGCCTGCTTCTCGGCCACGGCCACCTCGACTGCCGCCGGGCTCACCCGGGCCCGGTCCTCCCGCTCGGCCAGGCGGGCGGCCACCGTCTCCACCGCCGCCTCGGCGGCCAGCACCGACGCGGCGACGTAGGCCCGGCTTCGGGCGCCGGGGGTGCCGACCAGGGCGATCGCCTCGGGATGGGCCAGCACACCGGCCACCACGGCGTCGAGCTCGGCGGGGGCGCGCCGTAGAGGGCGGGGGCGGCCAAGCGGACGACGTCGGCGCGGGTGAAGACCTTGTGCTCGGCTAGGGGACCGGCCAGCAGGCCCCGCACCATCTCGGCCCGCTCGGCGGCGCTCAGCCGGCGCAGCGGCCGGTGGTGGCGCTGGTTGACCAGCTGGAGCCGCTCGGCAAGCGTGCGTGACGGCCAGCCCAGGGCGTCGAGCTCGTTCAGCCAGCGCACCAGCAGCGAGTCGCTGGCCTCGTCGACCTTGGCCGCCCGGGTGGCCCTGGCGGCGATGCCCCGGGCCCGGTAGCTGGTGAAGCCGGAGGACTCCATGGCCGTCTCGATCTCGCTCGACCGCTTGGAGAAGGCGTCGGTCACTGCGGTGGGGATGCCGGCGATGGCCCAGTGGTCGAGCTTCCCGGAGGGTCCGTGGTCGGCCTCGATGGCGTAGCCCCGCTCCACCGCCACGGCGGCCGCCGCCAGGCGCCCGGCCATAGTGGCGGCGTGGGTGAGGTCGCGCAGGGCGGCGGTGTCGAGGCCCTTCCAACCGCCGGTGTCGTCGAGCATCTCGGTGACGTTGGCCACCAGCACGTGGTCGTGGGGGCACGGGTCGCCCGAGCGCGAGGTGGCGTGGCGGGTCCGGGCCCACACGAGCCCGGAGGTGGCCACCCGCCGCTGGGCCTTGCCTCGCCGGCCGCCCTGGCGGGCGAACCACTCCTCCAGGAAGGCCATGGTGGCGTCGGTCTCGGCGTCGATGATGGCGTGCATGTCCTCGGCCCGGCCGATCACGCCGAGGACGGCGACGGACTTGTGGGCGGAGACCACCAGCTCCATGCCCGGGCGCTTGGTGGTGACCAGCCGTGTCCCCAGATGTGGGTCACGAGCGCCGCCGCGGCCGAACAGGGCTTCGAAGGAGGCGTCGTCCACCGGGCCGGACAGCCCCAGGCGGGCGGCCAGCTGGCCGCCCCAGGCC
>JBKHXC010000462.1:0-9503 GCA_046566225.1 Acidimicrobiia bacterium | reverse complement strand
GACGGCCGGCCGACCTCGCCGGGCGCCGCCTCGGCGGCCCGTCGGACAGCAACCTCGTCGCCGAGTTCCAGGCGTCGCTGGAGCACCTCGGCCTGGCCCGGGCGGTCCTCGTGCCCACCGACTACGGCGACGCCCCCGCCGCCCTCGGGCGCGGCGAGGTCGACGTGGTGGCCGACTTCGCCGACCTGGTGCCCCGCACCCGCCGCCAGGCCGGGCTGGACGTGCGGGCCGTGCCGCTGCCCGTCGACGTCTACGCCAGCGGGCTGGTGGCCGGCGACCACCTCGAGGCGGACCTCGTCGCCCGCATGGCCCGGGCCCTGCGGGCCGCGCTCGAGCACCAGCGGGCCGACCCGAGGGCGGGGCTGGCCGAGCTGCGCCGGCGCTACCCCGAGGCCGATCCCGGCGAGGCCCTGGAGGGATGGGCGCTCGTCGAGCCCAACATTTTCACCGGTGCCGAGCCGGGTTCCATGGATCCCGGCCGGTGGGCGGCCACGGTCGCCTTCGTGAGCTCGGCGCATGGCTGGCCACCGGTCGATCCGGCGACCGTGTACCGGCCCGACGTCGCCGGCGTGGCGGGCCACCGTTGAGCGCCCAGGTCCCTGCAGAGCACCAACCGACCCAGAGAGGTACACGTGCCGATCCCGCGTCCCGACCGCCCCCGGTCCCCCCGTGCCCCCCGAGCCGTGGCGATGGCCGTCGCGCTCGCCCTGCTGGCTGCGGCCTGCGGCGGCGGCGACGACGGTGACGGCTCGGCCGGCGAGGCGTCGACGGGCGAGGCGGGGGAGTCGAAGGAGCTGCGGGTCGGGTTCACCCAGGACCAGTACGTCCTGGAGGGGGCGGACGCCAACCTCGGCGCCTACCCCCTCAACACCAACGTGGTGGAGACCCTGACCTACCTCACCGAGGACTACCAGGTCAGGCCGCGGCTGGCCGAGCGGTGGGAGCTGATCCCGCCCACCACGTGGCGCTTCCACCTCCGCAAGGACGTGACCTTCCACGACGGCCAGCCGTTCAACGCCGAGGCGGTGAAGGTGGGGATCTTCGACCGCGTGGCGCAGCGCCGGGGCGGCGGCACCATCAGGGCCGGCGCCGAGTCCGCCGTGGTGGTCGACGAGCACACCATCGACTTCACGCCGACGAGCCCGAACCTGCGCGTGCCCGAGCAGCTGGTCCACCCCCAGACCGCGGCCATCGCCCCGGGCTCGGACTTCGGCACCAAGCCGGTCGGCACTGGCCCGTTCCGGTTCGTCGAGTACCTCGCCAAGGAGCGCATCGTCGTCGAGCGCAACCCCGACTACTGGGGCGAGCCGGCGAAGCTGCCCCGCATCACCTTCCGGTTCTTCCCCGACGCCAACGTCCGCCGCCTGGCGCTCGACTCGGGGGAGATCGACTTCGCCTACCAGGTGCCGCCGCCCGACGTGGCCGCCCTGGAGGACCGGTTCACCATCGCCAAGAGCGAGGTCGGAGCCTACGAGGCCATGTACCTGAACAGCCACGGGAAGCCCCCCTACGACCTGCTCGCCGACGTCCGCCTCCGCCGGGCCATCGCCTACGCCATCGACCGGGAGAAGCTGATCGACGGCGCCCTCTTCGGCCACGCCACCGCCGACCAGACCTGGGTGCCACCGTCGTCGCTCGGACGCCACGCCTCGGCGGTCGAGGGCTTCACCGTCGACCGGGCGCGCGCCGCGTCCCTCCTCGACGAGGCGGGTTGGGCGCCGGGCGCAGGCGGCATCCGCGAGAAGGACGGCCGGCGCCTGAAGCTCACGCTGGTGTCCGGCTTCCCCAGCGCCGAGGTGCACCGCCCCATCCCGTCGTTCCTCCAGTCGGAGCTCCAGAAGGTCGGCATCGAGGTCGAGATCGTGGAGCGCCCCGACTCGGCGTCGTTCCAGGCCCTCATCGACTCCGGCGAGGGCGACATGTTCCTCGAGCAGGGGAACCAGAACGACGGGAACCCGGCCTTCCTGCCCGTGCTCCTCCTCTACACCGGCGGCACGGGCGCCAGCGCCCCCTACCAGTCGCTCTTCGCCCCCGGTCCCAGGTTCGACGAGCTCATCGCCCCCGCGCTCACCGAACCCGACATCGAGCAGGTCAGGGAGATCACCGCCGCCGCCCTGCACGAGGCCATCGACGAGCAGGTCGCCATCGTTCCCCTGGCCGGCATCTACCGGATCTACGGCATGAAGGAGTCGGTGCGGAACTTCGTCCCCCACCCATCCTTCCTGAACGTGCAGTGGGGCGCGGTGGAGCACCGGTGACGCTCGAAGGTTCGTGGCGGGGGCACTAGTGCCCGGCGGGGCCCGGGCCACGGCCACATGACGGCGTACGTGCTGCGCCGCGTCCTGCTGGTCGTCCCCACGCTGCTCGGGGTCTCGCTGCTCGCGTTCGCGCTGGCCAACCTCACGCCCGGCGACCCCGCCGAGGCGCTGCTGCGGCGGACCACCGACCATCCCCCGACGCCCGAGGCCGTCGCCGAGACGCGCCGCGACCTGGGACTCGACCGGCCCCTCCCCGTCCAGTACGCCTCGTGGCTCGGCAGCGCCGTGACCGGCGACCTCGGGATCTCCTACGACACACGCCGGCCGGTGACCGCCGAGATCCTCGACCGCGTGCCGCGGACCCTGGAGCTGGCCGGGCCGGCCGCGCTGGCGGCCCTCGCCGTCGCCGTCGTCCTCGGGGTCCTGTCGGCGGTGAACCGCAACCGCTGGCCCGACCACGTCCTCCGCGTCGTCTCCGTCGCCGGGGCGTCGATGCCCAGCTTCTGGCTGGCGCTGCTGCTGATCATGCTGTTCTCGCTGAAGCTCTCGCTGCTGCCCGTCGCCGGCCGGGAGGCCGGCGCCCGCAGCCTCGTGCTGCCCATCCTGACCCTGGCACTGGCGCCGACCGCGGTGCTGGCCCGCTTCACCCGCTCGGCCATGCTCGAGACCCTCGGGGACGACTACGTCCGCACCGCCCGCGCCAAGGGCGTGGCCGGATGGCGCGTGGTCGGTCGCCACGCGCTCCGCAACGCCTGCATCCCGCTCGTCACCGCCTTCGGCACCAGCCTCGGCCACCTCGTCTCCGGCGCCGTCATCGTGGAGACGATCTTCCTGTGGCCCGGCGTGGGCAAGCTGGCGGTCGACGCCATCCTCCAGCGCGACTACCCGATGATCCAGGGCTTCACGCTGTACGCCGGCGTCGCTTTCGTGGCCGTCAACCTGGTCGTCGACCTGTCCTACGGCGCCTTCGACCCCCGCGTGCGCCTCGCCCGCAGCCCGGCAACGACATGACCGCCGTCCGCACCCGCGATGCGGCCACCGACGTCGTCGCCCCCGAGGCGCTGCCGGCGCCCAAGGGCCACGTCGTCGCCCACCTGCTCCACGATCGCAGCGCCCTGGCCGGCCTCGGCCTCGTGTCCCTCCTCTGCCTTGGGGCGCTCCTCGCCCCTGTCCTCGCCCCGCACGACCCCAACGCGGTCGACGTCGTCCGCCGCTTCTCGCCACCGTCGGGCGAGTTCCCGTTGGGAACCGACCACCTCGGCCGGGACGTGCTGTCCCGGCTCCTCCACGGCGGTCGCCTCTCCATCGGCGCGACCCTGGTGGCGACGGCCGGCATCTCGACGATCGGGGTGGTGCTCGGCCTGCTCGCCGGCTACCTCGTCGGCGCCGTCGACTCGGTCGTCAGCCGGATCATCGAGGTCCTCCTCGCCCTGCCGGCGTACCTCCTCGCCCTCGCCGTCACCGGCGTGCTGGGGCCCGGCCTGGTGAACCTGACCATCGCCATCACGGCCGTGTGGTGGGCCAGCTACGCCCGCCTCGTCCGGGGCTTCGTGCTGGCCGAGACGGGCCGCGCCTACGTCGAGGCGGCGCGCGCCCTCGGCGCGTCCGGCACCCGGATCGCCGTCCGCCACGTCCTGCCCAACATCCTCGCCCCGGTGGTGGTCCTCACCACCCTCGACCTGGGCGCCGTGCTGCTCGGGCTGTCGAGCCTGTCGTTCCTCGGCCTGGGCGTGCAACCGCCCACCGCCGAGTGGGGGGCGATGCTCTCCGAGGGCCGGGTCTACCTGGGACCGGCGCCGAACATGATGCTGTTCCCGGGCGCCGCCATCTTCGTCATGGTGCTCGGGTTCAACCTGGTCGGCGACGGCCTGCGCGACGCCCTCGACCCGCGCACGCGCCAGGGCGTGGCCCGGCGCCCGAGGCGCCGCCTCGCCGCCTGGCGCCCCGGAGCGCCGTGGGCGGCGACCGGAACGGCGACGGCGAGGGGCTCGACCGGCCGTGACGCCGGTCATGGTGAGCCCTCCGGTCGTACCCCGCCCTGCTAGTCCCCTGGCCACAAACCTTCGCCGCGCTCGCAGCGTCGGTCCGTGGCCCGTTCGCCGCCGCAGGCGGCCTCTACGGCTGCGGACACCGGGGAAGGACAGGGCGGAGGCGGCGCGAGCTCCGCTCGCCCGCCGGAGCACGATCGACTCGACCGAATGGAGTGAGCGAAGCGAACGAATGAGGTCGACGCACTACGAGACCCCGATGGCGCGCAGCATGGCCGGCGGGATGCGGTCCTCGCCCCGGGCCAGGAGGTGGGCCCGCTCCACGTTGATGGCGTCGAGATGCCGCGCCGCCCACCGGTCCCACGGGCCGGGCGGGATGGCGTCGGGATCGCCGTCCGCCTCCACGCAGGCCCACAGGTAGGCCTGGAGGTCCCTCACCTCGTCGGGCCCGCCGACGGGGCCGTGGCCGGGGACGATGGTCTCGGCCAGCTCCGCCACCGCGGTCAGCGTGGCCGCCCAGGCCGCCGGGTCGCCCTGGAAGGCGAGGGGCGTGACGCCGAACGAGCACATCCCGCCGGCGAAGAGCACTCCGGCCGCCGGCACGCGCACCATGAGGTTGCCGGGCGTGTGGCCCTGGCAGGGGATCACCTCGACGGCCGGGGTGAGCATCACCGGCTCGTCGACGACGTGGGTGACCGGGCGGGTGGCGAGCCCGTCGAACTCCTCGGCGTAGTCGGGCATGAACGCCTTGTAGGCGTCGGTGTTCGGCTCCTGGTCGAGGTGGGCGCTGGCCAGCGGGCTGCCGTAGACGGCCGCCAGGCGGAAGCGGGACGTCCCGCCGGCGAACTCGATGTGCCCGCTGGTGAGCACCACCCGGGCGACGGGCGGCCCCAGCCCGGACACCGCCACCTCGAACGGGACGGACTGCGAGGGGACCATCAGCGTGTCGACGACGGTGAGGCCGTCCTCGTCGACGACGACACCGGCGTTGGCGCGCCCGACGCCGGGAGGCTCCTCGCACCAGGCGTAGACGCCCTCCGCGACGGTCATGAGGGAGGCCCGTGGCGCGGCCCCGTCCATGCCCGCCACGCTACCCGGCCGTAGCGCCCCGGCCCTCCTGCCGTGGTGCCGGCCCGGAACGGTCCCACCTCAGCCTTCGTCATGAACGCTCCCTGACAGGCGAACGCCTGTTCGCTATGCTGGCGTCAGCGCTCGAGGTGCCGGCGCGATCGGCCCTCCTCCTTGGATCCGCGTACTCGGAGAGGAGCCGGCCATGCCGAGCCTGGTGGAGTGCTGCCGGCAGCTGCGCGACGAGCTGGCCCGCCTCGACCCGGAGCGGCTGTCGGGGGAGGCGTGCCGGGCGCGGGCCGAGGAGCTGGCCGGCACCGGCAAGGCCCTCGCCGCCGCCCGGGCCCGCACCGCCGCCCGGGCGGCGGCGTGCGGGGCGCACCGCAGCGCCGGCTTCTCCGACCCGGCGGGGTGGCTGGCCCGCTCCACCGGGTCGCGCCGGGGCCACGCCCACCCCGGCGAGGCCTGCCACGTGGTGGGCGGCGGGCCGGTGCCGGTGTCGGCCGTGACCGAGGAGCTGGAGGGGGATGCGTTCGTCAAGGCCGTCACCCACGACGGGGTGCGCATCGACACCGTGGCCCACCTCGGGCGGGCCATCCCCGCGCACCTGCGCACCGCCCTGGAGCTGGGCCCGCCGCCGTCGTTCGACGGCGCCGCCTGCGCCGAGGCGGGCTGCGGGCGGCGCTTCGGGCTGGAGTGGGACCACGTCGACCCGGTGGCCAACGGAGGGCCGACCTCCTACGCCAACCTCCAGGCCCGGTGCCGGCCCTGCCACGGGGCCAAGACCGAGCGCGACCGGGCCGCCGGGCTGGTCGGCGGCCGGCGGGGCGCTCGTGGGCCCGACCCGCCGTGGGGCCGGGGTTCGGGGCGCCGGGCCGCCGGGGCCGCCCACCGCGGCGCGAGGCCCGCCGCTGCGCCTCGCACCCGCGGGCGGCCACCTGGACGAGGCGTGGCGCCGCTGGCGCTGCCTGCATCGATCGGCGGAGCGGCCCGGCAGTGGTCGGTTGAAGCTGGCTGGCGCTGGCCCCCGCCCCGTCGGCCGGACACAGCCCGTGGGGCTACGCGTCCCGGGCGGCGGCGGTCGGTGCCGGGTGCCCGGCGGCGGCCGTCGCCGCGTCCCGGGCGTGGTAGCTCGACCGGGTGAGGGGCGACGCCTGCACGTGGGCGAAGCCCATGGCCGCGCCGGCGGCGGCCAGGTGCTCGAACTCGTCCGGGCGCCACCACCGCGCCACGGGGAGGTGGGCGGCCGTCGGCCGCAGGTACTGGCCGAGGGTGACGATGGCCACGCCCACCGCCCGCAGGTCGGCCAGGGCGCCCAGCACCTCCTCCTGCGTCTCGCCCATGCCCAGGATGAGGCCCGACTTGGTGGTCAGCCCGGCGGCGCCGGCCCGGGCCAGCACGGCCAGGCTGCGGGCGTACGACGCCGACGGGCGCACCGCCCGCTGGAGGCGGGCCACCGTCTCCAGGTTGTGGTTCACCACCTCGGGGCGGGTGGCGAAGACGACGTCGAGGGCGGCGGGGTCGCCCTTGCAGTCGGGGACGAGGACCTCGACGGCCGTCCCCGGGCGGCGGCGGCGCACCGCCTCCACGGCGGCGGCGAACGTCGAGGCGCCGCCGTCGGGCAGGTCGTCGCGGGCCACCGCCGTCAGCACCACATGGTCCAGGCCCATGGCGGCCACCGCCTCGGCCACCCGCTCGGGCTCGCCGGCGTCGAGCGGGCCGGGCCGGCGGGTGTCGACCAGGCAGAAGCCGCATGCCCGGGTGCAGCGGTCGCCGTTGAGCATGAAGGTGGCCGTGCCCGCCGCCCAGCACTCGAAGATGTTGGGGCACCCCGCCTCCTCGCACACGGTGGTGAGCCGTCGCTCGCGCAGGTCGCTGCGCAGGGCCCGGAACGGCGCGCCCATGTGCGCCGGCGCCCGCAGCCATGGGGGCTTGCGCTCCCCCAGCGGCACCGACGCGGAGGCGTCCACGCCCGCCGCCGCCAGCCGCCCGAGCAGCCGCACCGGCACGCCATCCACCGGACGACCCGGGAACGACACCGCCTCGGGGCCCGCGGGCGCCCCTGCCGCCGGCCCGGCGCCGGAGGCCGGCGACCGCCACGCCACGTCCTGGCGCTCGACGCCGCCGGCGCCCCACCGCTCCCCGGCCCGGGCCGCCACCGCGTCGACCACCCGGCGCATGCTCGCCGGCACTCCCTCGGCGGCCAGCGAGGTCACGCCCCGATGGCGGATGCCGCACGGCACGATGGCGTCGAAGTGGGCCAGGTCGGGGTCGACGTTGAGGGCGAAGCCGTGCATCGAGCGGCCCCGGGTGAGGCGCACGCCCACGGCGCAGATCTTGCGGTCGCCCACCCACACGCCGGGGTAGCCGGCCGAGCGGGTGGCGCCGGCCAGGCCGAGGTCGGCCAGGGCGTCGATGACGACCTGCTCCACGGCGCCCACGTAGGCCGGCGTCGACCCCGGCCCCGCCGGCACCGACAGGATCGGGTACCCGACCAGCTGGCCGGGCCCGTGCCAGGTGGCCTCGCCGCCCCGGTTGGCCCGCACCAGCTCGCCGTCGAGGCGCTCGGGCGGCACGAGCACGGAGTCGAGCGATCCTCGCAGGCCGAGGGTGTAGACGCTGGGGTGCTCCAGCAGCAGCAGGTGCTGGGCGTGGCGGCCCTGGTGCAGCGCCCGCTGGAGGGCCAGGGCGTCGCGGTAGGCCACCCGCCCCAGCCACCGCACCCGCAGCGGCCCCGCCGGCGCCGCCGCGGCCGCCGTCGTCATGCCAGCTCCTGGCTCCAGTCCCTCGTCTCCAGGATTTCCCGCAGGCGGGCCAGGAACGCCGACGCGTAGGCGCCGTCGATGGCGCGGTGGTCGAAGGCGACGGCCAGGTTGCCCACCGGGTGGACGGCCACGCCGTAGCCGCCGCCGGGCAGGGGCACGGCCACCGGCTTCTGCTTCACGCCGTCCGTCGACAGGATCGCCACCTGCGGCTGGTTGATGATCGGCGCCGTGAGCAGCGTCCCGTACCCGCCGGGGTTGGTGATGGTGAACGTGCCGCCCGAGATGTCGTCGGCGCCCAGCTTCCTGGCCCGGGCCCGGGCGGCCAGGTCGGCGATCTCCCGGGCCAGGGCCCGCAGCCGCTTGTCGTCGGCGCCGTGCACCACGGGGACGATGAGCCCCTCCAGGTTCAGGTCGACGGCCACGCCCAGGTTGACGTAGTGGTGCACGACGAGCTGGTCGTCGCCCACCGACGCGTTGACGAGCGGGAAGGCCGACACGGCGTCGACCACCGCCCGGGCCACGAAGGGCAGGTAGGTGAGCCCGAAGCCCTCCTCCTCCTTGAACCGGGCCCGGGCCGGCAGGCGGGCCCGGTCGACGGCGTCGTAGTCGACCTCGGTCACGACCAGCGTGTGGGCCGAGGTGTCGAGCGAGCGGCGCATGTGCTCCGCCGTCCGCCGGCGGATGTTGGTGAACGGGACGGTCTCGTCCTGCCCGGACCGCCCGCCCGCCGCGGCCGCCGGGGCCGTGGCGGCGGGCGCCGGCGGGGCCGTGGCCGGCGCCTGTCGGGCGGCGGGAGCGGCCGGGGCGGGGGACGGCCGCCCGGCGCCACGGGCGTCGATCACGGCGAGCACGTCGGCCCGGGTGATGCGGCCGCCCGTGCCCGTGGGGCGGATGTCGTCGGGCCGCAGGTCGTGCTCCTTGAGCAGGCGCCGGACCACGGGCGACAGGACCTGGCCCTGGCCGGCGCCGCCGCCAGCCTCCCCCGCCGTCGAGGTGGCGGCCGGCGCGGCGGACGGCTCGGGCCGGGAGCCGTCGCCCCCGGCCTGGGCCCGGGCCGGCTCCGGCGCCGGCGCCTTCTGCTCGGGCCCCGGCGCCGGCTGGGGCGCCGGCTCGGCCTCGGGCTGGCCCGGCGCCTCGGCGGCCGCCGCCTCGGTCCCGTTGTCCTCGGCCCGGGGCTCGGGCGCCGCCGCCGCCTCGCCGCCGCCGGAGTCGGCCGCCGCCCAGTCGTCGATGACCGCCAGGCGGGCGCCCACGTCGGCCGTCTCCCCCTCCTGGACGAGGATCTCCCGCAGGACGCCGGCCGCCGGCGACGGCACCTCGGAGACGACCTTGTCGGTGGAGACCTCGAAGAGGACCTCGTCCTCCTCCACCCGGTCGCCCACCTTCTTGGCCCACCGGGTGATGGTTCCCTCGGTCACCGTCTC
>JBKHXC010000461.1:0-4370 GCA_046566225.1 Acidimicrobiia bacterium | reverse complement strand
GTGCGCTCGATGGCGGCGGGGGGGGCCGCCGCCCCGCCCTCCGCCGGCGGGCCCACCCCGTGAGCACGGCCACCAACGGCTCGGGGGCCGGGAGGCGGGCCCGCCGGCGGGGCCCGGCGCCCGGCGGGGCCACGGCGGGCAACGGCCGGGCGCCGGCGCCGCCCGAGCCGGTGGCCATCGTGGGCATGCGCTGCCGGGTGCCGGGCGCCCGCGACCTCGACCGGTTCTGGGAGAACCTGGCCGGCGGCGTGGAGTCCATCAGCGTCCTCAGCCCCGACGACATGCGCTCGGCGGGCGTGCCCGACAGCATCTTCCGCCTCCCCGGCTACGTGAACGCCTCCCCCACCCTCGACGACGTCGACCTCTTCGACGCCGAGTTCTTCGGCTTCTCGGCCCGCGACGCGTCGCTCACCGATCCCCAGCACCGGCTGTTCCTGGAGACGGCATGGGAGGCGCTGGAGGCGGCGGGCCACGACCCGGCCCGCTTCCCGGGCGCCATCGGGGTGTTCGGCGGGTGCGAGCTGAGCAGCTACCTGTACCAGCTCTACCTGAGCCGCGACTCGCTGGGCTACCTCGACGGCATGCAGCTGATGGTCACCAACGACAAGGACCACCTCTGCACCCAGGTGTCGTACCGGCTCGACCTGCGGGGCCCCAGCGTGGTGGTGCAGACGACGTGCTCGACGTCGCTGGTGGCCGTCGCCATGGCGTGCGAGAGCCTGCACGCCCGCCGCTGCGACATGGCCCTCGCCGGCGGGGTCACCGTGCGTGTGCCCCAGCGGGGCGGCTACTTCTACACCGCCGGCTCCATCTTGTCCCCCGACGGCCACTGCCGGCCCTTCGACGCCACCGCCCAGGGCACCGTCGTGGGCAGCGGGGTGGGGATGGTGGTGCTGCGCCGCCTGGCCGACGCCCTGGCCGACGGCGACCACGTCCGGGCCGTGATCCTGGGCTTCGGGCTGAACAACGACGGGTCCGACAAGGCGGGCTACACGGCGCCCAGCTTCAGGGGCCAGGCAGCCGCCGTCGCCGCCGCCCTGGACATGGCGGGCGTGTCGCCCGAGTCCATCGGCTACGTGGAGGCCCACGGCACGGGCACCATCCTCGGCGACCCCATCGAGGTCTCGGCCCTCACCGAGGCGTGGCGGGCCCACACCGACCGCCGCCAGTTCTGCGGCATCGGCTCGGTGAAGTCCAACTTCGGCCACCTGTCGTGCGCGTCGGGCGTGGCCGGGCTGGCCAAGGCGGTGCTGGCCCTCGAGCACGGGGCCATGCCGCCCAACGTCGGCTTCCGCTCCCCCAACCCGGCCATCGACTTCGCCGCCAGCCCGTTCTACGTGGTGTCCGAGCTCACGCCGTGGGAGCGCAACGGCGATCCGCGCCGGGCCGGGGTGAGCTCGTTCGGGGTGGGCGGCACCAACGCCCACCTCGTCGTGGAGGAGGCGCCCGAGCGCCCGGCGCCCGCCGGGCGGCGGCCCCACCAGGTGCTCACCCTGTCGGCCCGCACCGAGGCCGCCCTGGACGCCGCCACCACCCGGCTGGCCGACGCCCTCCAGGCGGGCCCCGAGCGGGACCTGGCCGACGTGGCCTTCACCCTCCACGTCGGCCGGCGGGCGTTCCGCCACCGCCGGGCGCTGGTCGCCTCCGCCGACGACCCCGCCGGCGCCGCCCGGGGCCTGCGCCGCCTGGCCGGCGGCGCCGCCGCCGACGGGTCTGCCGCCCCGCCGGTGGTGTTCATGTTCCCGGGCCAGGGGTCGCAGTACCCGGGCATGGCGGAGGGGCTGTACCGGAGCGAGCCGGTGGTGAAGCGGGCCGTCGACCACTGCGCCCGGGTGCTGAAGCCGGCCCTGGGGGTGGACCTGCGCCGCCTCCTGTTCCCGTCCGCCCGCCGCCGGCGGGAGGCGGCCGGGGCGCTGCGGGACACCGCCGTCACCCAGCCCGCCCTGTTCACCGTGGAGTACGCGCTGGCCGAGCTGTGGCGGTCGTGGGGCGTGCGGCCGGCGGCCATGATCGGCCACAGCATCGGCGAGTACGTGGCCGCCGCCCAGGCCGGGGTGATGGCCCTCGACGACGCCCTCCGGGTGCTGGCCGACCGCGGGCGGCTCATCGCCGGGCTGCCGCCGGGGTCGATGCTGGCGGTCATGGCGCCGGCCGGGGACCTGGAGCGGTTCGTCGACGCCGAGGTGTCCCTGGCCGCGGTCAACGCCCCCGCCCTGTCGGTGCTGTCGGGCCCGCCCGCCGCCATCGAGCGGGTGGAGCGGGCGCTGGCCGGGGAGTCGGTCGCCGCCCGCCGGCTCCACACCTCCCACGCCTTCCACTCGTCGATGATGGAGCCCATCCTGGGGGAGTTCGAGGCGGTGATGGCGGCGGTGCCGCTGGCGCCGCCGGCCGTCCCCTACGTGGCCAGCCTCACCGGCGGGTGGGCCGACGGGGTGGCCACCGACCCGGCGGCGTGGAGCGCCCAGCTGCGCTCGACCGTCCGCTTCGCCGACGGCCTGCGGGCCCTGGCCGAGCCGGGCGGGCCGGCGGGCGCCGGGGCCGTGCTGTTGGAGCTGGGCCCGGGGCGCACCCTGGTGACCTTCGCCGTCCAGTCCGCCGACGGGGGCGGGCCGGCGCGCACCGCCCTCGACACCCTTCCCGGGCCCGACGACCCCCGCGCCGCCACCGAGACCACCCTGGGCGCCCTGGGGCGGCTGTGGGAGCTGGGCGTGCCCGTGGACTGGGACGGGTTCCACCGCACCGAGCGGCGCCGCCGCGTCGAGCTGCCGACCTACCCCTTCGAGCGCAAGCGGTACTGGGTGAGCGCGGCGTCGCTGGTGGAGTCGGCCAGGCCCCGCCAGGCCCGCGACCCCGCCGGCTGGTTCCACCGGCCGGCGTGGCGGGAGTCCCCGCTGGCCGGCGCCGCCACCCACCCCCTGACCGGCCGGCGCTTCCTGGTGCTCGACGAGCGGGCCGGCCTCGGCGCGGCGGTGGCCGAGCGGCTGCGGGCGGCCGGGGCCACGGCGGTGGTCGCCCGGCCCGGGCCCCGCTTCGAGGAGGCGGGCGAGGACGAGGTCACCCTCGACCCGGGGGCGCCCGACGCCTTCGGCCGCCTGGCCGCCCGGGTGTGCGGAGGCGGCACCCGCCTGGCGGGGGTCGTCGACTGCTGGAGCGCGGCGCCCCCGGGCGGCACCGACCTCGACCTGGCCGCCACCGTGTCGCTCCTCGGCCCCGTGCGCCTGGCCCACGCCCTGAGCGGCCACCAGACGGTGCGGCCCCTGCCCGTCCTCCTCGTGGCCCAGGGGACCGCCCGGGTCACCGGGACCGAGGTCCTCGACCCGCCCCGCGCCCTGTCCTCCGGGGTGGCCAAGGTGCTGCCCCAGGAGCACCCCGGCCTGCGGGTGGCGGCCGTCGACGTGGTGGCGGCCGGGTCGGGCCCCTCGGGCCCCGGGGCGGCGGGGCCCGCCCTGGCGGCGGCGGCCGAGGCCGTCGTGGCCGAGCTGGCGGCCGGGGCGCCCGACCCGGTGGTCGCCCTGCGGGGCGGTCGCCGCTACGTGGAGGGCTACGAGCCGGCGCCCATCGCCACCGCCGCGCCGCCCCGGGACCTGCCCGAAGCGCCGGTGGTGCTGATCACCGGCGGGCTGGGCCACATGGGGCTGAGCATCGGCGAGGCGGCCTTCGACCGCCTGGGGGCCAAGCTGGTCCTCACCTCCCGGGCTCCGCTCCCCGCCCCCGGCCGGTGGGCGGCGGTGGCCGACGATCCCGGAACGCCGGCCGATCTGGCCGAGCGCCTGCGCCGGCTGGCCGCCCTCCACGCCCGCCGGCCCGAGGTGGCGGTGGTGGCCGCCGACTTCGAGGACGCCTCCCAGGTGTCGGCGGCGGTGGACGCCGCCGTCGAGCGCTTCGGCCGCGTCGACCTGGTGGTCCACGGCGCCGCCCGGGTCGACGCCGCCGCCTTCGCCTCGGCCGCCGAGACCGGCCCCGAGGTGGTCGAGGCCCAGCTGTCGCCCAAGGTGCGGGGCCTGCTCCACCTCGTCGAGGCCATGCGGGGGCGCGAGCCCCGGCGATGGGTGCTCCACTCGTCCATCTCCACGGTGCTGGGGGGCCTGGGCCTGGCCGCCTACTCGGGGGCCAACGCCCTGCTCGACGTGCTGGCGACGGCCGGCGGCGAGGGATGGGTCAGCGTCGACTGGGACCTGTGGGACAACGCCGCCGAGGCGCAGATCACCGCCATGCCCACCGCCATCCAGCCGGCCGAGGGCGCCGAGGCCTTCCTGCGCATCCTGGGCGCCGACGTCGGGAGCCGGGTGGTGGTGGCCGTCGAGGACCTGGAGGGCCGCCTCGACGCCTGGGTCCGCCACCGGGGCCCCGCTGGGCCGGGGGCCGGCGAG
>JBKHXC010000460.1:0-3779 GCA_046566225.1 Acidimicrobiia bacterium | reverse complement strand
TGCCGGTGATGGACAGGACCAGCATCCCCATCGGGCCCAGCACGTTCTCCGCCTTCCGGCCCAGGTCGAGCCGGTCGATCAGCGACAGGCGGGCCCCCGGACCCAGGAGGCGGGCCCGGGCCGGCTGCTCGCAGCGGTACCAGACGACGTCGGTGCGCCGGACGGCCAGCACGGCGTCGAGCGGGCCCCGGGCCGCGGGCACGGCGTCGCGCACCCGCTCGACCAGCGCCCGCAGCACGCCCGCCGTCGCCGCGTCCTTGACCACCGCCGGCCACACCAGGGCGGCGGGGTCGTCCCACGAGTAGTCGGCCACGTCGAGCCCGGAGAAGACCACGAAGGGCTCGATGTCCTTGGTCTTGCCCACGGCCTCCCTCAGGGCCCTGTTGAGCGACTGCGCCGCGGGGGCGGCCAGGTCGGGCTCGTCCACCCAGGCGGTCACGGCACCGCTCCCATGACGGCGGCGATCCGCTCCGACACCCGGGCGATGGCGCGGCCCTGGTTGCGGTGGGCGTAGTCGTCCCCCGGCGCCTCGACGGTGGCGTGGTGGAGGGCCACCACCTCCCAGCGCTCGTCGAACACCGGCGCGCCCGACGAGCCCTCGTCGGTGTCCGTCCAGTACTGCACGACGGTGTCGTCGGCGTGGCGGACGAGGTTGTGGCGGAGCGCCACCTTCTTGGGGAGCCCGTTGGGGTGCTGGATGATACAGACCCGGTCGTCGCGGGCCGGGGCCTCGGCGGGCCCCGAGATCCCCAGCACCGGGATGTCGTCGGGGAGGTCGGCGGCGGTGGTCACCACCGCCCAGTCCTCGCCCCGCTCGCCCCGCAGCGCCGAGGCGACGCCGTTGACGACCACCGGCACGGCCGGGTCGCCGGCGACGTCGACCTCGTGGCGGAAGAGGAGCTGCACGCCCCTGGCCGGCTCGTCCCCGTGGTCCTCGTCGTAGACCACGTGGTGGTTGGTGAGGACGCTGCGCCGGCCGATGCGGAACCCGGTGCCGGAGCTGACGGCCCAGCCGAAGTTGGCCTCGACCTTGCAGACGGCGGCCGCCCGGGCAAGCCCCAGCGCCAGGAACCGCACGTCGAGGAGGGTGGGCATGCCGGCCACGATCTGGCGCTCGAGCCGGCTGCCCGGGGAGAAGCCGGTGAAGTCCCCCTGGGCCGGCGCCTCCGCCGGCGCCGCCGGCAGGGTCGGCACGGCGGCCCGCAGCTCGTCGACCCGCCGGGCGAGGGCCTTGGCCGAGGCCGCCCCGGCGGCCACGACGTCGGGGAGGAGCTTGGCCTTCGACGCCTCGTTGAACGCCGCGAACCACAGCCGGCGGGCGGGCTCGTCCCACGGGAGCAGGCTCGGGTCCAGGGCGGCGGCCAGCACGACCGCCTCGATGTCGCGCGAGCGGTAGATCGTGCGGCTGAAGGCGTCGTGCAGGGCCTGGAGCCGGGCGTCGGGCCAGGCCGGCGGGTAGGTGTCGAGCAGGTCGGCGAACGGCGGAAGCGTCGACTGGTCCGGCACTGGCCCCCCTTGGTGCGATCGTCAGCTTAGACCTTCTCGGGCGCCCGGCCCAGGGCCGCGGCGGGCGGGCGGTGGGCCCTACGCTGCCCCCGGTGCCGGCCGCCGACCCCGTCCCCGACGACCACTGGGAGGCCCACGCCCGGTGGTGGCAGGACGGCTTCACCGAGGGGGCCGACGCCGAGTACGAGGAGCAGATCCTGCCCCTGGCCGCCGAGCACCTGGCCGGGGCCCGGCGGGTGCTGGACGTGGGGACGGGCGAGGGACAGGTGGCCCGCCTGGCCGCCCGGGGCGGGGCCTCGGTGGCCGGCGTGGACCCCACGTGGGCCCAGCTCAGCGCCGCCCGGGAGCGGGCCGGCGGACCGGCCTACGCCCGGGCCGCGGCCGGCGCCCTGCCCTTCGCCGGCGGGGCGTTCGACGCCGTGGTCGCCTGCCTGGTGTTCGAGCACATCGACGACCCCGACGCCGCGGTGGCCGAGGTGGCCCGGGTGCTGGCCGCCGGCGGGCGGTTCCTGCTCTTCCTCAACCACCCCCTGCTCCAGACCCCGGGCAGCGGCTGGATCGACGACCACATCCTCGACGAGCAGTACTGGCGCATCGGGCCCTACCTGGTCGAGGACAACACGCTGGAAGAGGTGGAGAAGGGGGTGGTCATCCCCTTCGTGCACCGTCCCCTGTCCCGCTACGTGAACGCCCTGGCCGGCGCCGGCCTGCTGGTCACCCGCATGGACGAGCCCGCCCCGCCCCCCGGCTTCCTGGCCCGGGCCCCCGAGTACCGCGCCGCCACCACCATCCCCCGCCTCCTGTTCATGCGGGCCGAGAAGCGCCCAGCGCCCGCCTGAGCGCCGCCGCCACCGCCGCCGGCCGGTCCCGCACGTCGGCCCACGTGAAGCGCAGCACCGTCCACCCGGCCAGCACCAAGGCGTTCTGGCGGGCCCGGTCGGCCTGGAACGCCTCCCGGGACGAGTGCGGCCCGTACCCGTCCACCTCCACCGCCAGGAGCCGGTCGGGCCACGCGTAGTCGAGCCGGTGCGGCGTACCGCCCACGGGGTGCTGGCGCACCGGCCGGGGCACCCTGAACCGCACCACCAGCCGGTCCATGGCGCTCTCCAGGGCGCTCACCCGCTCGCCGTCGGCGTCCAGCCGCCGGGCCAGCACCCGCCGCAGCACCCCGGCGCCCCGGACGCCCTTGCCGGCCGTGCGCTCCAGCGCCGCCCGCACGGCGGCGGCGGTGAACAGCCCGTCGGCGATGCCCCGGTCGAGCGCACGGGCGACCAGCACCTCGTCGCCCGTCGCCGCCAGGTCCAGCACCGCGCGCAGCGGGTCGGTGCACGGGATCCCCCGGCGCACCACGGCCCGGCACCCCGTCGGCCGGACGTGGGTCGTGACCCCGGGGACCCGCGACCGGCGAGGGGCCGTCACCTCGATGCGCAGGTCGTCGACCAGGCGCCAAACCCACGCCGCCGCCCGGTGCGAGGCCACCGCGTCGGGGCCCACGGCCAGCACGGCGGCGAGGAGGCGCTGCTCGTCCCCGACCGGCGCGCCGCCCATCCGGTAGACGCCCCGGTACAAGCGCTCCCAGCGCCCGAGGCGCTCCCCGGCCTCGACCTGGCGCCGGGACAGGCCGGCTTCCATGGCCTGGACCACGGTGAACAGGGCGTACTGGCGCCGGGCGACGCCGGCCAGTGCTTCTTCGGTCACTTTCCCACCTCAGCGGTCGCTTTCTGCCACAAGAAGGGGAAGGGCCGGCCACAGGCTGCCGGCGGCCTGTGACAATGGGCCCATGGCCGAGTACCTGGTGATCACGGGCCTGTCGGGCGCCGGCCGCAGCACGGCGGCGGCCACCCTGGAGGACCTGGGGTGGGTGGTGATCGACAACCTGCCGCCGTCGCTGATCCCCCAGGTGAGCGAGATGACCCTGACCGGGGGCGAGAGCGAGAAGGTGGCCCTGGTCAGCGGGCGCAGCGGGGCCGCCTACGTGGAGGAGCTGACCCGGGCCATCGACCTGCTGCGCCGGTCGGGCCGGGGGCCGGTGCGGGTGCTGTTCCTCGACGCCGCCGACGACGTGCTGGTGCGCCGCTTCGAGGGCACCCGCCGCCGCCACCCGGTCGACGCCGACACGGTGAGCGAGGGCATCGAGCGGGAGCGGGAGTCGCTGGCCACCATCAAGGCCCAGGCCGACGTCCGCATCGACACCACCGAGCTGAACGTCCACCAGCTCCGGGACCGGCTGGTCGACCTGTTCGAGCCCGACCCGGTGGGCGGCATGCGGACCT
>JBKHXC010000459.1:0-3609 GCA_046566225.1 Acidimicrobiia bacterium | reverse complement strand
GGCCGGCGCATCGGTCACGGTCACCCTGCCCAGCGTCGCCGGGCTGCCCTCGCTTCCCTCCCTCCACGTGCCGACCGGTGTCCTCCCGGCGGTCACGTCGCTCCCCGGCCTCGACGTCCCCGGGCTCGGCCCCCTCCTGAGGGGCCTGCCCGGGACCGACGCGCCGGCCGCCGCGTCGCTGCTGGCTGCCCTGCCCCCCGGCGTGCTGCCCCTGGTGGGCGAGCTCGTCGCCGCCGTCCCCCGGGCGCAGCTGCCGGGCGTGGGGTCGCTGCTGGGCCAGCCGGTGACCGTCCTCCAGCCCCTGGAGAGGGTCCTCGCCGGGATCCCGGCCGGCGGCCTGCCCGTGCTCGGCCAGCTCGCCGGGACGCTGCCCGGCGGGCAGGTGGGCGACGTGGCGGCGCTGCTGGGCGGGCTGCCGGCGGGGTCGGTCGCTCCCCTGGCCGACCTGCTGGGCTCGGTGCCGGCGGGCCAGCGAGGCGACCTGGGCTGGCTGCTGGTCACCCTGAGCGCCGACCAGCTCCCCGCCCTCGACTCGCTGCTCTCCGGCCTGGTGAGCGGCAGCAGCCTGACCTCCCTGGTGGGCGGACTGCTGGGCGGGGACCCCCTGGCCTCGGTCACCGGCCTCGGCGGCATCCTCGACGCCCTGCCGGCCCCCGCCGTGGCCGCCCTGTCGCAGCTCGTCGGCGTCCTGCCGGCCGGCCACGTCCCGGTGCTCGGCACCGTGCTGTCGTCGCTGCCCGGCGGGCCGCTGGGCACGCTGGCCACGCTGCTCGACGCCGGCCCCGGCGCCGGGGCGGTCGCCGGCCTGGCGGCCCTGCTCGCCGCCGTGCCCGTCGGCCAGCTCCCGGCCGTGGGCTCCGTGCTGGCCGCCCTGACCCCGGCCGGCGGGTCGGCCCTGGCCGCCCTGCTGGCCGGGGTGCCCGCCGCCCACCTCCTCCCGGTCGGCCAGCTGCTGGCCCTGCTCGCCTGACCGGCCGGGGGGGCGGCGCTGGCAGACTCGGCCGGTGGACCGCTCCCCCGACCCGCCCCTCCCCCGCTCCGCCTTCCTCGCCACCGAGCGCTGGGCCTACCTCAACAACGCCGGCGTGGCCCCGCCGTCGCTGCCCGCGGTGGAGGCCATGCAGCGAGCCGCCCTGGAGTGCGCGGCGGGCGGCAGCGTGGCCGGTGAGGCGCTCGACGAGCGGGCCGAGGAGGTCCGGGCCGCGGCCGCCCGGCTGATGGGCGTCCCCGCCGCCGACGTGGCGTTCGTGAAGAACACCACCGAGGGGCTGGGGTTCGTCGCCGGCGGCCTCGACTGGGCGCCCGGCGACCGGGTGGTGGTACCCGACCACGAGTTCCCCTCGGCCCTGTACCCGTGGCTCGCCCTGGCCGACCGGGGCGTGGTCGTCGACGTGGTCCCGACCGAGGGCCGGGGCCGGGCCGTGCCCGTGGACGCGCTGGCCCGGGCCGTCGCCGCCGGTCCGCCGCCGCGGGTGGTCGCCCTGAGCTGGGTGTCGTTCGGCCGAGGGTGGCGGACCGACCTGGCCGCGGTGGGCGCGCTGTGCCGCGACGCCGGCGCCCTGCTGTGCGCCGACGTCATCCAGGGCCTCGGGGTGGTGCCGGCCGAGCTGGCGGCGTGGGGGGTGGACTTCGCCATGGCCGACGCCCACAAGTGGCTGGTCGGGCCGTCGGGGTGCGGGGTGCTCTACGTGCGCGGCGAGCGCCTCGACCTGCTGCGGCCGCTGGAGCCGGGCTGGGCCTCGGTGGCCCACAAGGAGGAGTGGGACAACCGCGAGCTGGTGTGGGCGCCCGACGCCCACCGCCTGGAGGGAGGCTCCGCCAACGTCACCGGCATCTGCGCCATGGGGGCGTCGATCGACCTGCTGCTGGCCGCCGGCGTGGACCGCATCTGGGCCCACGTGTCGGCCCTGGGCGCCCGGCTGCGCGGCGGCCTGGCCGCCGCCGGGGCCACGGTGCTCAGCGACCCGGCGCCGGAGGGCCGCTCGGGGATCGTGAGCTTCGTCGTGGACGGCGCCGACCCGGCCGCCGTGGTCGCCCACCTGGGCGGGCGCGGCATCGTCTGCGCGCCCCGGGCCGGCGGCGTGCGGGTCTCGCCCCACGGCTACAACACGGTCGAGGAGGTCGACCGCGTCGTCGAGGAGGTGGCGGCCCTGGCCGCCGGCCGTCGCCCGGACCCGGCGGGAGACGGCCCGGCCCGGTGACGTGCGCCGGCGGCCGCGCCGGCCGGTCGAGCGGGGTGCGGCACCGCGGCCGGCGGCTGCGCCGCCCGAGCCCGGGCTGGGCCCGCCGCCGTTCATGCGGCAGAGCAGGGCGAATGGCGCCACTCCTTGCCGCATGAATCTCCATCCGCCGGTCGCGCCGGCCCGGGACCCCGCCCGGCGGTCGGCTCAGGCGGGGATGAGGTCGCGCAGGCTGGAGCCGGAGACGTCGCGCAGCTTGGCGATGGCCTTGCCCTCGATGTGGCGGATGCGCTCCCGGCTGACCCCGAAGCGGGAGGCGACCTCGGCCAGCGTGCGGGGCTCGCCCCGGTCGAGGCCGTAGCGCAGGGACAGGATCTCCCGCTCCCGGGGGTCGAGGCGGGCGAGCAGCTCGGCCACCTGGGCGGGCAGCATGGTGGCCAGCGCCGCCTGGTCGGGCGACGGCGTGCACGTGTCGACCACCAGCTCGCCCAGCTCGGTGTCACCGGCCTCGCCCCGGGGCTCGGACAGCGACACCGGGTCGACCAGGTACGGGAGCAGCTCCTCGATCTTGGAGATCGGCATGGCGAGGGAGTCGACCAGCTCGATGGGGGCCGGCGGGTGCCCGTGGGCCTGCTCGAACGCGACCACCGCCTTGCGCAGGCGCAGCAGCTGGTCGACGGCGTGGACGGGCAGGCGGATGGTGCGGCTGGTGTTGGCGATGCCCCGGGTGATGGCCTGGCGGACCCACCAGGTGGCGTAGGTCGAGAACTTGACCCCCCGGCTGGCGTCGCAGCGCTCGACGGCCCGGATCAGGCCCATGTTCCCCTCCTGGATCAGGTCCAGGAGGGGCAGGCCCGACGACCGGTCGGTCTTGGCGATGGAGACGACGAGGCGGAGGTTGGACTTGACGAAGCGGGTGGCCGCCTCGTCGCCCTCCTGGATGGCCCGGCGCAGCTCGATCTGGCGGTCGAGCGCCTCGTCGGTCCCGGTGGCCAGCTCGGCGGCCGCCTCCCGGCCCCGGCGGATCTTGGCGGCCAGCTCGGCCTCGTCGGCCTTGGTGAGCAGGGGATGGCGGGCGATGTCGTTGAGGTAGAGGCGGACCCCGTCCTCCTCACCGATCCGAGCACTCCGCTCGCTCACCACCCCGACGTTTCCCTTCCGCTCGAGGACGACGCCCGAAGAACAGCCCTCAGCCTAGCCCCATTGGGGCGGAATGCGACAGCGGCCCGGCACCGCGCGCCGCCGGCGACCCCCTCCACAGCTACACGACCGGGCGGCACGGCACAAGGGGGCCCTCAGCCGGGGCGGCGGAGCAGCTCGGGCGCCACCGGGCAGGCGCCGTCGGACCCCGAGTCGCCCGGCGGGCGGCACCCGTCGGGGCCGACGATCCGGTCACACCACGCCAGGGGGACGAGGTCGACGCCCCGGT
>JBKHXC010000458.1:0-2726 GCA_046566225.1 Acidimicrobiia bacterium | reverse complement strand
CTTCGCCGGCTGGACGGTGTTCGTGTGGGGCAACCGCATGTGGAACATCCTGGGCGACGACGAGCACGGCGCCGGGTTCAAGGCCGTCCACCTGGCCCTGGCCCTGGTGTCGGTGGCGTTCGCGGTGGCGGCGTGGAGGATCGTGGCCAGGAGCCGCCGGCGCGCCCGGGTGGACGTCGGTTCGTAGGGCGCCGGCCCCACGGGCGGGCGATCCCGTCCCGCGCCGGGCCTCCTAGCCTGGCGGGGGAGGCCAGGCCGGTTGGCGCAGAGCTCGACAGCACCCGACGGAGCGACCACGGCGCCGGCCCCGGCCGGGCGGGTCGGCTGGGTCCGGCGCCTGTGGCCCTACCTGCGCGCCCACCGGGGCGACGTCGTGCTGTGCTTCGGCGCCGCCGTCGCCGGCCTGACCGTGGCCGCCCTCACCCCGCTGGCCCAGAAGGTCGTGGTCGACGACGTCGTGCTCGGCGGGCGCCGCCCGCTGGCGCCGTGGCTGGGGCTGCTGGTGGCGGCCGGCGTGGCCCGCTTCGGCGCCGCCCACGTCCGGCGCTACGTGGGGGGCCGGCTGGCGCTGGAGGTGCAGCACGACCTCCGCAACGACATCTTCGCCCGCCTGCAGCGCCTCGACTTCGCCCGCCACGACGAGGCCCGCACCGGCCAGCTGGTGTCCCGGGCCGGCTCCGACGTGACGCTGGTGCAGACGCTGCTCAACTTCCTGCCCCTCATGACCGGCAACGTGGTGATGGTCGTGGTGTCAGTCGCCGTCATGGCGGTGCTCTCGCCCCTGCTCACCGTGGTGGCGCTGGTGGCCGTCCCGGTCCTCGTCGTGCTGGCCGCCCGCCTGCGCACCACCGTGTTCCCGGCCGCCTGGGACGCCTCCCAGCGGGCGGCCGAGGTGGCCGGCGTGGTGGACGAGGCGGTCACCGGCGTGCGGGTGGTGAAGGCGTTCGGCCAGGAGCGCCGGGAGCTGGAGCGGCTGGCCCGCGCCAGCGAGGACCTGTTCGCCTCCCGCCTGCGGGCGGCGCGGATCGAGGCCCGCTACGCGGCCACGTTCCAGCTCGTCCCCGCCCTGTCCCAGGTGGCGGTGCTGGCCCTCGGCGGCTGGCTGGCCCTCCGGGGGCGCATCACGGTGGGGACGTTCCTCGCCTTCTCGTCCTACCTGCTCCAGCTGGTCGGGCCCGTCCGCATGCTCTCGGCCGTGCTGGTGGTGGCCCAGCAGGCCCGGGCCGGCGCCCAGCGGATCTTCGAGGTGCTGGACTCCAACCCCGGCGTGGTGGAGAGGCCGGGGGCGGTGGCCCTGCCGGCGCTGCGGGGCGAGGTGGCCTTCGACGCCGTGAGCTTCGGCTACCTGCGCTCCGAGCCCGTGCTCGAGGGCTTCAGCCTCACGGTGGCGCCGGGGGAGACGGTCGCCCTGGTCGGCACGTCGGGGTCGGGGAAGTCGACGGTCGCCATGCTGCTCCCCCGCTTCTACGACGTGCAGGAGGGCGCGGTGCGGGTCGACGGCGTGGACGTCCGGGACGCCACCTTCGACTCGCTCCGCCGCCAGGTCGGCGTGGTGTTCGAGGAGACGTTCCTGTTCTCCGACACCGTGCGGGCCAACATCGCCTACGGGCGGCCCGACGCCACCGACGACGAGGTGGTGGGCGCCGCCCGGGCGGCCGAGGCCCACCAGTTCGTCACCTCGCTGCCCGACGGCTACGACACCGTGCTGGGCGAGCGCGGCCTCACCCTCTCCGGCGGCCAGCGCCAGCGCATCGCCCTGGCCCGGGCGCTGCTCACCGACCCCCGCATCCTGGTCCTCGACGACGCCACCTCGGCCGTCGACTCGCGCGTCGAGGCGGAGATCCACGCCACGCTGCGCCGGGTCCTGCGGGGCCGCACCACCCTGCTGGTCGCCCACCGGCGCTCGACCCTGCACCTGGCCGACCGCATCGCCGTCGTCGACGGCGGGGCGGTGGTCGACGTGGGCACCGACGCCGAGCTGCTGGCCCGCTGCCCGCTCTACCGCCGGCTCCTGGCCGGCCCGGCCGGGACGTGCGAGGGGGACGAGGACGGGGGCGCCGGCGAGGGCCTCGAGGGCGACGGCGCCCCGGCGGTCGCCGGCGACGGCGAGGGCGGCGCCGGGGTCACCGCCGCCCTGTGGCGCGGGGGCCACGGTGAGGCCCCCCGGGCCCGGCCGGCGACCGTGGCCTCCGACGGGGCGGTCGGCCGCGGGGGCCACGGCTCGCTGATGGGCGGTCATTCGGGGTCGGACTTCGTCGCCCGCATGGGCGCCAGCCCCGAGCTGGCGGCCGCCGTCGAGGCCCTGCCGCCCGCCCGCGACCGGCCGTCGGAGCGGGCCCGGCGGGCCGCCTCGGAGGCCGCCGGCGGGGGCGGCCCCTTCGGCCTGCGCCGGGTGGTGGCGCCCTACCGGGCCCAGCTGGCCGTGGGCCTGGCCCTCGTCGTGCTCGACACCCTCGCCGCCCTGGCCGGGCCGGCGCTGGTGCGGCGCGGCCTCGACGCCGGGGTGGTCGCCGGCTCCGAGCGGGCCCTGTGGGCGGCCAGCGGTGCCTTCGCCGCCGTCGCGCTGGCCAACTGGGTCAACGTGTACGCCCAGCACCGGTACACCCGGCGCACGGCCGAGGAGCTGCTGTTCGGGCTGCGGGTGCGCATCTTCGCTCACCTCCAGTCGCTGGGGCTGGACTACTACGACCGGGAGATGCCGGGCCGGATCATGACCCGCATGACGA
>JBKHXC010000457.1:0-7148 GCA_046566225.1 Acidimicrobiia bacterium | reverse complement strand
CGGCCGCGAGCTCGACCTGGGGTGGCTGGGGCTGGCCGAGTTCGCCCCCGCCGCCCTGCTCGTCCTGGTGACGGGGGCGTTGGCCGACCGCCACGACCGCCGGCGGGTGGTGGCGGTGGCGGTCACCGCCCAGGCGGTGGCGTCGGTGGCCCTGGCCCTCTACGCCGGCTCGGAGCCCACCGCGGCGTCCCCCATCTTCGCCCTGGTGTTCGCGTTCGGCACCGCCCGCGCCTTCGCCGCCCCGGCGGCCCGTGCCCTGCCGGCCGACCTGGTGGGCCCCGACCGCCTGCCCTGGGTGGTGGCCCGGTACTCGGGGGCCTGGCAGGCCGCCCTGGTGGCGGGGCCGGTGGCCGGGGGCCTGCTCTACGCGGTGGACGTGCGGCTGCCCTACGTGGCCGCCGCCGCCCTGCTCCTGGCCTCCGCGGCGTCGGTGCTGGCGGTCCGGCCGCGGGCGGCGGGCCCGGCGCCGGCCGGGGTGTCGCCGGCGGACGCCCTGGTCGAGGCCACCGTCGAGCCGCTGATGGGCGGGGCGGGGGCGGTGCCGCCGGCCCGGGCGGGGCTGGCGGAGGCCATCGAGGGCTTCCGGTTCATCCGGCGGGTGCCGGTGCTGCTCGGCGCCATCTCCCTCGACCTGTTCGCCGTGCTGTTCGGCGGCGCCGTCGCCCTGCTCCCCGCCATCGCCACCGACCGCCTCGGGGTCGGGGCGGTCGGCCTCGGCTGGCTGCGGGCGGCCGGCGGCCTGGGGGCCGGCGCCGTGGCCCTGGCCCTGGCCGTGCGCCCGCTGCGCCGCCGGATCGGCCCCACCCTGTTCGCGGTGGTGGCCGCCTTCGGGCTGGGCACCATCGTCCTCGGGCTGACCCGGGACTACGCCGTCGCCTTCGCCGCCATGGTCGTGCTGTCGGGCGCCGACGCGGTCAGCGTGTTCATCCGGGCCACCCTCGTCCCCCTGGTGACGCCCGACGACAAGCGGGGCCGGGTGCTGGCCGTCGAGAACGTGTTCATCGGCGGCTCCCACGAGCGGGGCGCGTGCGAGTCCGGCGGGGGGGGCCAGGCGTTCGGGCCGTCGGCCGCCATCGTCCTGGGCGGTGCCGCGACGCTGGCCGTGGCCGGGACCTGGTGGCTCCTCTTCCCGGACCTGCGGCGGATCGACCGGTTCCCGGCCGCCGCGAGCTCCGCTCGCCCGCCGGAGCACGACCGGACTCGACCGAAGGGAGTGAGCGAAGCGAACGAATGAGGTCGAAGAGCTAGCGGGCCGGGCGGTAGGGGCGCAGCCCGTCGGCGGGGATGGTGCCCAGCCGGCCGGCCCGGAAGTCCTCCATGGCCTGGATGAGCTGGGCCCTGTTGTTCATCACGAACGGCCCGTAGGTGGCGACGGGCTCGCCGATGGGGCGTCCCCCCAGCAGCAGCACCTCCAGCGGGCGGGCGCCGCCGGCGTCGACCGTCAGGGTGTCGCCGGGGCCGAACAGGGCCAGCTGGCCGGTGGTGACGGGGCGGCGCTCGGCGCCCACGCTGCCCGCGCCGTCCAGCACGTAGGCGAGGGCGTTGAAGTCGGGCCGCCACGGGAGGGCCAGGCGGGCGCCGGGGGAGACGGTGGCATGGGCCACGGTGATGGGCGTGTACGTCGAACCCGGCCCACGGTGCCCGGCCACGTCCCCGGCGATGAGGCGCACCAGGGCGCCGCCGTCCGGGGAGGACAGCAGGGTGACCTGGCCGGCCTCGAGGTTCTGGTAGCGGGGGGCCACCATCTTGTCCCTCGCCGGCAGGTTGACCCACAGCTGGACCCCGTGGAACAGCCCGCCGCTGATCACCAGCTCCTCGGGCGGCGTCTCGATGTGGAGGATGCCCCCGCCGGCCGTCATCCACTGGGTGGCGCCGTCGGTGATGACCCCGCCGCCGCCGTGGGAGTCCTGGTGCACGAACGTGCCGTCGACGATGTAGGTGACCGTCTCGAAGCCCCGGTGGGGGTGCCAGTCGGTCCCCCGGGGCTCGCCGGGGGCGTAGTCCACCTCGCCCATCTGGTCCATGTGGACGAAGGGGTCGAGGTCCGCCAGGCTCACGCCGGCGAAGGCCCGCCGCACCGGGAAGCCCTCGCCCTCGAACCCCGACGGGGCGGTGGTCACCGAGCGGGCGGCCCGGTGGGCGGCGCCCTCGGCGGGGGCCGGGATGCGGGGCAGGGTCAGGGTGTCGGCGGTGACGGCGGGCATGGCGGCGGCCTCCGGGTAGTTGCGAGTTCAAGGAGGAAAACCCCGGTCGGGGCCCCGATGTTCCGCCCCCGGCGCCGCCCCGGCGGCTGCGATACTGGCCGGGGCGAAGACGCCGACGGGAGAGGACGGAGCATGACCGACGGAGCGATCGACCTCGACCGGATCGCCTCCGAGCGCCGGCGCATCGCCGAGGCGTGGGTGCGCCCGGCGGGGGAGCGGCCGCCGAGCTCGGCGCGCGGCGTGCACCACGTGGCGCTGCTGTCGTCGGACGTGGAGCGGACGGTCCGCTTCTACTCCGGGATCCTCGGCTTCCCGCTCACCGACATCTTCGAGAACCGCGACTACGAGGGCTCCAACCACTTCTTCTTCGACGTCGGCCACGGGAACCTGCTCGCCTTCTTCGACTTCCCCGGCCTCGACCTGGGGCCCTACGCCGAGGTGCTCGGGGGCCTTCACCACCTCGCCATCTCCATGGAGCCCGAGCAGTGGGCGGCGGCCCGCGACCGGCTGAGGGAGGCGGGGGTGGCGTACCAGGAGGAGAGCGGCACGTCGGTGTACTTCCGGGATCCGGACGGGGCCCGCGTCGAGATCATCGCCGATCCCCTCCTCGAGATGTACGGCACGAAGGTGGGCTGACGGCCGGGCGCGCGACCGGGGCCGCCCGGCGGGCCTTCGTCCCGGCCGGGCCGGCCGCTCAGGGGGCGGTCGTGCCCCGCAGGCGGGGCTCGCGGGCCAGCGCGTCGTGGTCGGCGTCGGGCCAGGGGAGGGGCGGCTCGCCGGCGATCTGGGCGGTGAACTCCCCCAGGTACCACCGGCGGAACGCCACCGCCTCCGGCGGCGAGGCCAGGGTGAGGAGCAGCTCGCCCCGCCGGCAGAACTCGTCGGCCTCGTCGATCGTCCGGCTGAGGGCCACGCACGCCTCGCCGACCTCGGCGGGGATGCGGTACACGAGCTCGTCGACCTCCTTCTCGCCCCGTTCGGCCGCCGCGTCGCGGGCCCGGTCCGCCTCCGAGGTGAAGCCCCGGTAGCGCACCCCGAGGGTGTCGACCAGCCGGAGCAGGCGGTCGGGGACCTCGCCGGCGTCGGGCGAGCGCAGGGCGATCAGCTGGAACTCGCGGCGCAGGCCCTCGAACGCCTCGGTGGCCCGGCCGTGCACGTCGACCGGGAAGCGCAGCAGGCGGACCCGGCGGAGCTCGCCGTCCGGCGCGCTCACCAGGGTTGGGCCGACGACAGGTCGACGCCGGCGAGCGGGCCGCCGGCGGCGGCGATGGGGACCAGCGCCCACACCGTCTTGCCGCCACCGTCGACGTCGGGCTCCACGCCCCACGCCCGGCACAGCTCCTCGACCAGCCGAAGCCCCCGCCCACTGGTGGCCGAGGTGCTGAAGTTGCGCCGGACCGGCGGCCGCGGGTCCCGGTCGTGGACCTCGATGCGGACGGCGTCGGGCTCCACCAGCAGGCGCACCTCGAAGGCCGTGCACGCATGGAGGACGGCGTTGGCGGCGAGCTCGCCCACCACCATCGCCGCCGTCGCGACGGGGGCGTCGAGGGCGGCGGCCTCGAGGACGTCGGACACCCGCCGCCGGGCCTCCCTGCTGCTGACCGGGTCCGGGTCGAAGATCCAGGCCTCGGCGGCCGCTGGGTTCATGGCGGGTGTCGACCTCGTGGCTGGGGAGCAGGGGAACGCTACCTCCTGGGGGCCGGCGGCAGGGGCGCCACCACCGGCGCCGACCCACGAACCCCGAAGGGGGTTCACAGGCGGTTCCCAGGATCGGGGTCCATGGTGGCGGCATGGAACCCCACGATCGCGGCCGCCCGGGGCTGGGCACGCTGGACGAGCCCCCGCAGTCCTCGCAGCCCCTCCAGCCCCTCCCCCCGCCGGAGCCGGCTCGCCCCGAGGCGCCCCCGCTCCCCCGCGACGAGCCGCCACTGGCCGGCTCCACCCCACCCCCGCCCGGGCCGGGGCTGCCCCTGTCCCCGGGCCGGCCGGGGGGCACCCGACCCGGCCGGGCCGGCGCGGCGGCCGTGCTCCTCGCCGTGGCCCTGGTCGGCGGCGGCTCCGGTCGGCGCTCACCCTCGCCCTCGGCGGGGACGACACGGCCGCCCCCGCCGCCGGCCCGGCCACCGCCGGGCGCTCGGTCGCCCTGGGCGGCGAGGCGCTGGACGTGGCCGGCGTGGTGGCCAAGGCCGGACCGGCCGTGGTGTCGATCCACGTCGACGTGGCGAGGGGCTTCGGCACCGCCACCGGCGCCGGCACGGGCGTGGTCCTCACCGCCGACGGCGAGGTCCTCACCAACGCCCACGTGGTCGACGGCGCCTCGACGGTGCGGGTCACGCTGGCCGGCGAGTCCCGCGCCCGCACCGCCGACGTGGTCGGCAGCGACCCCGCCGCCGACCTGGCCCTGCTGCGCATCCCCGGCGCCGAGGCCCTGCCCACCGCCGAGCTGGGGTCGTCGGCCGACGTGGCGGTGGGCGACGACGTGGTCGCCATCGGCAACGCCCTGGCCCTGCGAGGGGGCCCCACCGTCACCAGGGGCATCGTGTCAGCCCTCGACCGCTCCCTCGACACCTCGGCCGGGACCATGACCGGCCTGCTCCAGACGGACGCCTCCATCAGCTCGGGCAACTCGGGCGGCCCCCTGGTCGACGCCCGGGGCCGGGTCATCGGCATCAACACCGCGGTGGCGTCGTCGGGGCGAGGCTCGGCGGCCGAGAACATCGGCTTCGCCATCGCCGTCGACAAGGCCCTCCCCGTCGTCGAGCGCCTGCGGGGCAACGCGCCGTCGGCCCGCGTCGGCTACCTCGGGGTCAGCACCGCCGACCCCGACGACGGGAGCCGGGGCGCCACCGTGATGACCGTCGAGTCGGGGTCCCCGGCCGATGCCGCCGGCCTGCGGGCGGGGGACCTGATCACCGCCGTGGACGGCAGGGCCGTCGACGGGGCCGCCGCCCTCTCCAGCGCCGTCAAGGCGAACGAGCCCGGCCACCGGGTGCGCCTCCAGGTCCTTCGGGGTGCCGCCGACCTGACGCTGGAGGCCACCCTCACCACCCAACCGGGCCGCTGAGGGACCGGAGTGGACCACCGGTCCGCCTCACGCACGCGGTTCCCTCCCCGCCCCTGAGGCACGGAGGCCGCCCGGAGTTGCCACCATGGTGGGGGCTCGGGCCGGCACCGGCCCGCGCCCACGGCCCGCCAGCGCCGACCGACGCCCCCCCAAGGAGACCCGCATGACGCCCAGCCGCAGCCCCGGAGACGTCCTGGAGCAGGCCATGTTCGAGGTCAAGCGGGTGGTCGTGGGCCAGGACCGGATGATCGAGCGCCTCTTCGTCTGCCTGCTGGCCCGGGGCCACTGCCTGCTGGAGGGGGCGCCCGGGCTGGCCAAGACGCTGGCCGCCGAGACCCTGGCCACGGTCATGGGCGGGCACTTCGCCCGCCTCCAGTTCACTCCGGACCTCGTCCCCGCCGACCTGGTGGGCACCCGGATCTACCGGCCGTCCCAGGAGGCGTTCGACGTGGAGCTGGGTCCGGTGTTCGCCAACGTCGTGCTGGCCGACGAGGTGAACCGGGCGCCGGCCAAGGTGCAGTCCGCCCTCCTCGAGGTCATGGCCGAGCACCAGGTGTCCATCGGCGGCGTCACCTACGACGTGCCCGAGCCGTTCCTCGTCCTGGCCACCCAGAACCCGATCGAGAGCGAGGGCGTGTACCCGCTGCCCGAGGCCCAGCGCGACCGGTTCCTCATGAAGGTGCTCATCGACTTCCCCTCGGCGCGCGAGGAGGCGGAGATCGTGCGGCGCATGAGCGTCGACCGGCCGGAGCCGGCCCGCGTGCTCGACCCCGAGGCCCTGCTGGCGCTCCAGCGGGCGGTCGACGAGGTCTTCCTCCACGACGCCGTGGTCGACTACGCCGTCCGCCTGGTGCTGGCCACCCGGCAGCCCTCGGGGCACGGCCTGGACGACATCGCCGCCCACGTCGCCCACGGGGCCAGCCCCCGGGCCACCCTGGGCCTGGTGGCCGCCGGCCGGGCCCTGGCCCTGCTCCGGGGCCGGTCCTACGTCCTGCCCCAGGACGTCTACGACGTGGCCCGGGACATCCTGCGCCACCGCGTGCTGCTCTCCTACGAGGCGCTGGCCGACGGGGTGACCGCCGAGCAGGTGGTCGAGCGGGTCGTGCGCACCGTCGTGGCCCCCCGCATCACCCCCGGCCAGGACGGCGAGCCGCTGGTCGTGTCGGCAGCCGCCTCGTGACCCCGTCGGGCGCGGTGGAGGCGGCCCGCCCCGCCACCGGGGCCCCCGGCCACGAGGCCAAGCTGCGCCAGCTCGAGCTGCTGGTGCTGCGCCGCCTCGACGGGCTGCTCCACGGCGACCACCAGGGGCTGGTCCCGGGCGGCGGCAGCGAGCCCGACGACGGGCGCGTCTACGAGCCGGGCGACGACGTGCGCCGTATGGACTGGAACCTCACGGCCCGCTCCGGCTACCCCCACGTGCGCAACACGGTGGCCGACCGGGAGCTGGAGCTGTGGCTGGTGGTGGACGGCTCGGCCAGCCTGGACTTCGGCACGGCGGCGTGCGAGAAGCGCGACCTGGTGCTGTCGGCGGCGGCGGCCTTCGGCTTCCTGACCGCCCGGGACGGCAACCGCATCGGCGCCCTGCTGTTCGGTCCGGGGCCCACCCGGATCCTGCCCCCCCGCAGCGGTCGGGGGCCCCTGATCGGGCTGCTGGCCCTCCTGGAGCGCCGGGAGCGGGCGGCCGAGGGGCGGGCGCCCCTGGCCGACGCCCTGCGCCGGGCCCGCCTCACCGCCCGCCGCCGCAGCCTGGTGGTGGTGATCTCCGACCTCCTGGACGGGGGGCCCTGGGAGCGTGAGCTACGGGCCCTCGCCGCCCGCCACGACGTGGTGGTGGCCGAGGTGCGCGACCCGCGGGAGTCCGAGCTGCCGTCGGTCGGCCT
>JBKHXC010000456.1:0-12431 GCA_046566225.1 Acidimicrobiia bacterium | reverse complement strand
AGTTCACCTTCGACGAGATGCTGCTCAAGCTGCACGGCCGCACCCGGGCGTCGGTCGGCCCGGCGCTCGCCGGCATCGAGACCCCCGACCCGCAGACGGTGGTGTTCCGGTTCAAGGCGCCCTACGCGCCGCTGCTCCAGCAGCTGGACGTGACCGAGGCGCCCATCCTGCCCAAGCACAAGTACGAGGGCACCGACCCGAGCCAGAACCCCACGAACACCGCGCCCGTCGGAACCGGGCCGTTCAGGTTCGTCTCCTACACCAAGGGCTCCGAGATCCGCATGGAGCGCAACCCCGACTACTTCAAGGACGACCTGCCCTACCTCGACGAGATCGTCATCCGCATCATCCCCGAGCAGTCGGCCCAGGTCCTCGCCCTGGAGGGCGGCGAGGTGGACTGGATCTCCATCCCGGGCGGCCCGGAGTTCTCCCGCCTGGAGTCGGCCCAGGACGTCGAGGTGACGCGCACGGCCTGGAACCCCGGCGGGTCGAACTGCATCATGACGATGACCCTCAACCTCGACCGGCCCGCGCTCCAGGACGTCAGGACGCGCAAGGCCATCGCCCACGCCCTGGACCGCAAGCAGTTCCTCGACCAGATCCTCTTCGGCGTCGGCAAGGTCGCCGAGGCGCCCATCTCCAGCGGCATCCCGTGGGCCCACCACGACGACGTCGGCCTGCCCGAGTTCGACCGGGCCGAGGCCGAGCGGCTGCTCGACGAGGCGGGGTGGACGCGGGAGGGCGACGGCGTGCGGGTGGCCAGCGGGGTCGAGGGCGTGCCCGACGGGACCAGCTTCGCCATCGACTTCCTGCACTTCCCGACCTTCGCCAAGTACGGCGAGCTGGTCCGCCAGCAGCTGGGCGCGGTGGGGATCGAGGTCACCCAGGAGCCGCTGGAGCCCGCCGTCTTCCCCGGCCCGGTGTTCCAGCAGCGGGACTTCGACACCAATGTGATCTCGTACTGCAACGGCTCGGAGCCCCAGATCGGCGTCCGCCGCATGTTCCACTCGTCGCAGATCAGCCCGGCGCCGTTCACCAACGCCGCCGGCTACCGCAACGCCGAGGTGGACCGCCTCTTCGACGAGGCCGCCGGCGAGGTCGACCAGGCGGCCCGGGGCCGCATCTACGAGCAGATCCAGGAGATCGTGGCCGAGGACCAGCCGTACGTCTGGATCGTCGAGACGGAGGGGGCCCGGGCCTACGACGCGGCGTGCACGGGCTTCAAGTTCCAGAACGGGCTCTTCGCGGAGGCGGCGTACTGTAGGAGGTGACCCCCCGCTACATCCTGCGCCGCCTCGCGCAGGCGCTCCCGACCGTCGCCGGGATCATCGTCGTCACCTTCGCCCTGGTCCACCTGGCGCCCGGCGACCCCATCGTGGCCCTCGCCGGCGAGAGCGGCGACGAGGCGCACTACCGGTTCATGCGGGAGAAGTTCGGCCTCGACCGCCCGCTGGCCGCCCAGTTCACGGCCTACGCCACCAACGTGCTGACCGCCGACCTGGGGACGTCGTTCGTGCACGGCCGACCGGTGTTCTCGGTCATCGTCGAGCGGCTCCCGGCCACGCTGCTGCTCATGGTGACGGCGCTCGTCGTCTCCAGCGCCGTGGGCATCGCCCTCGGCGCGGTCGTGGCCCGCCGCCCGGGCGGGGCCCTCGACCTGGGCGTCACCGTGGCCGCCCTGGTCGGCTACGCCGTCCCGGCGTTCTGGCTGGGCCAGGTCGCACTGCTGACGCTGGCGTTCGGCACGGGGTGGTTCCCGCTCCAGGGGATGACCGACGCCCGGGCCTCGAACACCGGGGTGGAGGCCGTGGTCGACGTCGCCCACCACCTGGCCCTGCCGGCGCTCGTGCTCGCCGCGTCGGAGCTGGCCATGATCACCCGCCTGACCCGGGCCGGGCTCCTCCAGGAGCTGGGCAAGGACTACGTGCGCTTCGCCCGGGCCAAGGGCGTGGCCCCGGGCCGGGCCATGGTCCGCCACGCCCTGCCCAACGCCCTGCTGCCGGTGATCACCGTCATCGGCGCCCGGGTGGGGTTCCTGTTCTCGGGCGCCGTGCTCATCGAGACCGTCTTCGCCTGGCCGGGGCTGGGCCAGCTCCTCCTCAGCGCCGTGCGCACCCGGGACTACCCGGTGCTGATGGGCGTCTTCCTCCTCGTGTCCCTGGCCGTCGTGGTCGCCAACCTCGTCACCGACCTGATCTATGCCCGCATCGACCCCCGCATCCGCTACCGCTGACCGCCCCGCCGCCCGGCGCGGCGCGTGGCGCCAGCTTCGCCGCTCGCCCACCGGCATCGCCGGCCTGGCGCTCACGGTGGGCGTCGTCGTGGCCGGCACCTTCGCCGGGTCGCTGGCCCCCAGCGACCCGTTCACCACCGTGGGGCCGCCCCTGCGGGGCCCGTCGGCGGCCCACCTCATGGGCACCGACGACCTCGGCCGGGACGTGCTGAGCGGCGTCCTCCACGGGCTGCGGACCTCCACCATCGTGGCCGCCGTCGCCGTCCTCCTGGCCGGCGTGATCGGCGTGGTCGTGGGCGCCGTGGCCGGGTACCGGGGCGGCCGGGTGGACGACGTGCTGATGCGGGTGACCGAGGTCTTCCAGGCCTGCCCCCGCTTCTTCCTCGCCATCGTGGCGGTCGCCCTGCTCGGCGCCGGCCTGGGGATCGTGATCCTGGTGCTGGGCTTCACGTCCTGGCCGGTCCTGGCCCGCGTCGTGCGGGCCGAGGCGCTGTCGCTGCGGGAGCGGGAGTTCGTGGAGGCGGCCAAGGCGCTCGGCGCGTCGGACGGGCGCGTCCTGGTCCGCCACGTGCTGCCGTCGGTGCTGCCCGCCGCCTGGGTGATGATCTCCCTGCTGGCGGCCAGCGTCATCCTCCTGGAGGCCAGCCTGTCGTACCTCGGGCTCGGGGACCCCAACGTGATGAGCCTCGGGTACCTGGCCAACAACGCCCAGGGGTTCATGCGCACGGCGTGGTGGATGGCCGTGTTCCCGGGCCTGGCCATCGTCGTCGCCGTGCTCGGCCTGAGCCTGGTGTCCGACGCCGTGGGCGACGTCCTCAACCCCTTCCGGTCGGGCGGGCGGGCGGAGGAGGCGGCGGCGGTGCCGGGCGCCGAGCCCGCCGGCCGCCTCGACCGCTGAGCCGTCCGGGGACGTGACGCCGGCGGAATGCCCCGGGGGGCATCGGGGTTGACCTTGTGACGCCGATCCCCCAGGAGGGCCTTCGTGGGAACCACCGAGCTGACCGACGCCACCTTCGCCGAGGTCCTCGCCGACAACGACATCGTGCTGGTGGACTGGTGGGCGTCGTGGTGCGCTCCGTGCCGTTCGTTCGCCCCGGTCTACGAGCAGGTCGCCGAGCAGCACCCCGACATCGTGTTCGGGAAGGTCGACACCGAGGCGAACCCGGTGCTGGCGAGCTCGGCGGGGATCCGATCCATCCCCACGCTCATGGTCTTCCGGGAGCAGGTGCTCCTGTTCTCCCAGGCCGGGGCGCTGCCCGCCGCCGCCCTGGAGGACCTGGTGGCCAAGGCCCGGGCCCTCGACATGGACGAGGTGCGCCGGGCGGTCGCCGAGCACGCCGCAACCGGCTCCTGAGCTCCTGAGCTCCTGACCTCCTGGGCCCCGCTCCGGCCCCGGCCCGGGGGAGTGGGTGCCATCAGGAGACGAACCGGCCCATGCGGTCGGCCTCGGCGTCGAGCTCTCGGCGGGCCTTGGCCGGCAGCGGGGAGAACGCCTCGGTGAGCACCCGCCGGCCGTCGAGCCGCCACCTGCCCGCCACCCGGCCGTCGACCAAGAAGCTGGGCGACGACTGCGGGGTCCTGGTCGAGAACAGCAGCGGGCGGTGCTGCTCGGCCAGGACGCCTGCCCGCCGGGCGTGGACCAGGAGGATGGCGTCCCAGGTCGGCAGCAGGCGCACGGGCGCCACCGTGCCGGCGTCCGGCAGCGGTGCGCCGGGGAGGTCGACCAGCTCGCGCCCCGACTCGTCGAGGAACCGGCGAACGCCCAGGGCGGGAGCCGCCCGGTCGAACGCCGTCGCGGGCAGGCCGGCCCAGTTGGCGGCGTCCCGGAGGGGCGCCGGACCGAACGCGCCCAGGTAGCGGCGCAGCAGCAGCTCCAGGCCCGCCTCCTCGGTCGCCTCGGGCGGCGGAGGGCCGATCCAGTCCTCGGCCAGGGCGTGGAGGTCGGCGCTGCGCCGCTCCCAGGTCCCCGAGGGCGGGACCCGGACGAGGTCGAGCCACAGGCCCACGCCGTTCCACGTGGCCCGGTCGATCCCCAGCTCCGCGACCAGGTCGGCTCGGCGCCGGGGCCCGCCGGCCAGCGCCGCCCGGGCCCGCTCGGCCGCCGCCTCGACGTCCGCCTCCATCGACGGCGTGGACCGGTGGGCGGCGAGCCACCACCGGCGGCGGGCGGCCCGCACGGCGGCCGACGCGTACCACCAGTCCGCGGCGGGGACGAGGTGGATGGTGGCCCGCAGGAGCGTGCCCTGCACGACGGTGCGCTCCTCCAGCGCCCGGGTGACGTCGTGGCGGCGCAGGCCGGCGACTCGGGACCACAGGCCGACGTACATCGACGGGGCGTACTGGGCCTGGACGAACCCCATGCGCTCCACCGCCCGGTCCACCGGGACGCCGGCCCGGTCGAGCAGCAGCTGGCGGGCGAGCAGGGCCCGGTTGAGCTCCCGCCCGCTCAGGACGCGTCCCCCGTCGGCCGCCACGGGCGCACGGTAGCGGCGGGTGGCCGACCAGCCGGGAACCGGCCGGGGGCCGGCGTCGTCCAACGGGCATGCGACGACCTGCCGCCCTGCTCATGGCCGTGACGGCCGCCGCCGGCCTGGCCGCCTGCCGCGGCGACGGGGGCACCACCGTGGGCGCCGCGGACGCCGGTGGGGGGCGGCCGACCACCACCGCGCCCGGTGCGGCCACGGACCCGCCCGTCGCCGCCGGGCTCGTCCTCCAGATCACGACCGGCGGGGGCTTCCTGCCCCCCGAGCTGTCCTTCGCCACCCTCCCGCGGTTCAGCCTCTACGCCGACGGGCGGGTCGTGGTGCCCGGGCCGACCACGCTGGAGTATCCGGGCCCCGCCCTGCCCAACCTGCTCACGGGGACGGTCCCGGCCGACGACGTGCGGGCGGCGGTGGCGGCCGCCCGGGCGGCGGGCGTGGCCGACGCCCCCGACCTGCGCCGGCCGCCCGTGGCCGACGCCCCGACGACGACGTTCGTCCTGGTCGACGGCGGCACCACCCACCGGGCCGAGGCCTACGCCCTCGACATCGACCTCGAGGGCGGTCCCGGCCTCGCCCCCGGCCAGCGCCAGGGCCGGCAGCGGCTGCGCGACCTGGTGGCCGAGTCCGAGCGGCTGGGCGCGGCGGCGGCCGAGCCCTACCGGGCGGCGGCGGTGTCCGTGCTCGTGCGCCCCTACTCCGAGGTGGACCGCGGGGGCCCGCCGGTGGAGCCCGAGCCGGGCGAGGCCGCCTGGCCGCTGGGTGACCTGGCGGCCGGCGGTCGCCAGCAGCTCGGCGGCCGCTGCCTGGGCTTCACCGGCGCCGACGCCGAGGTGGTGCTGGCCGCCGCCGGCGACGCCCGCTCGAACACCCGCTGGCGCTCGGGCGGCGAGGCGTGGGCGCTCACCTTCCGGCCCGAGCTGCCCGGCGTCGAGCCCTGCTCGGCCCCGTAGGAGAATCGACTGGGAACCGGAGGTTCCGAGCCGAGCCGGCGGTGCTCCGGCCGGGTGGCGGAGCCGCCGGCCCCCGCCCTGTCCTCGTCCGGCCGGCCGCCCGGAGCCCGGGCCGGTGCCGTGCGGCCCCGGGGGCCTGCCGCTCAGGCGCTCAGCAGGCCCCGGACGAAGGCCGCCTGGCCCACGTGCTGGAGGCCGTCGTCGGCGATGCTGACCAGGCGGACGCCGAGGGTGACCGGGGGGTCCCACCGGCGGTCGACCACCCGGTCGAGGTCGGGCGAGGTGAGGGTGCCCAGCATGGCGACGGTGCGGGCGTGGGCGGCGTCGAGGTACCCGAGGAGGGCCTCCGGCGACTCGGGGCGCACGGCCGCCACCTGCTCGGCGGTGTGCCCGTAGCCGTTGTCGTGCGGGTCGGGCTCCAGCCCGAACCGGGCCGCCCAGCCCTCGGTGACCCACAGCTGGTCGGCCTCGAGCAGCTCGCCGACGTGGTGGTCCTGCACCCGGGCCGTGTGCCACACCAGCCAGGCGATGGTGTTGGCGCCCGGCCCCGGGCGCTCGACCAGGCGGGGCGGGTCCACGCCTTCCACCGCGTGCCGGGCCAGGGGCGGGATGCGGCCGTACAACTCGACGAGCAGGGCGGAGACGTCCATGACGCGATTGCACCACGGTCGAGCGCCGAGCGCACCGCCGAGCGGCGGGTCAATCAGCGGCGCGGGCGAGCAGGAGGTTGCGCCGCCCCCCGTCGAGGTCGACCACGTCCGGGTCGGCGAAGCCGGCGGCGGCCAGCCACGCCCGGTACTCCTCCTCGCCGTGGGTGTCGCCGCCCCCGCCGGTGGACAGCATCTGGACGGCGAAGACGGCCCCCGTGCGGTGCCGGCCCCGCAGGAAGGTGTGCACGGCGAGCAGGCCACCGGGGGCGACGACGGTCGCCGCCCGGCGCAGCAGCTCCGCCGCCCGGTCGCCGGGCATGGTGTGGGTGACGCCCGAGCACAGCACCACGTCGAAGCGGGCGGCGGGCAGCGCCTCGAAGAAGTCGCCGGCGAACAGCTTCACGCCGGCCGCCTCCATCCGGCCCTCGGACCGGGCCAGGTCGACCATGACCGGGCGGTCCTGGAGGGTGACGTCGACGCCCCGGCGGGCCAGCTCGACGGCGTACTCGCCGTGGCCCCCGCCCAGGTCCACGGCCGACCGCGCTCCGGGGGCCGCCGCCAGGACGGCGTCGACCACGCCGGGAGCCGCCTCCCGGGCGTGGACGGCCATGGCGGCCTGCCAGCGGTCGGGGCGCGGCATCGGCCCCCGGGGCTCGGGCGGGACACCCCGCACCCGGTCCTCCAGGGCCCCCGCCCACTGCCGCAGGGCCCGGGCGCAGTGGTGCACCACCGGCCACGCCGCCTCGTCGGGCGCCGCCGGCCCCCACCGGTAGGTGGCGTCGGCGCCGGCGGCCACGACGCCCCACCCGGCCAGGGCGTCGAGCACGATGCGGGTGGCCCGGGGGTCGAGCCCCAGGCGGCCGGCCACCTCGTCGGCCCGCCCGGGCAGGGCGCCGAGCACGCCGGTGTCGGCGGCCACGTCGAGGAGCAGGACCAGCCGCCAGTCGGCGACGGCGCCGGGCTCGGCCAGGAACGACAGCCCGGGGGCGGTCATGCGACCCTCCTCGGGTAGGTGCGGGCCGCCACCGCCACGAGGGCGGCGGTCACGGCGGCGAGCACCGCGGCATCCACCAGCAGGCGGTCGGGGCCGACGCCGACGAGCATCCGGCGCAGGGCCTCGACCTGGTAGGTGAGCGGGTTGACCCGGGCCACGGCCTGGAGCCAGCCCGGCATGAGCGAGACCGCGTAGAGGGCGTTGGAGGCGAACAGGAGCGGCAGGGTGATGAGCTGGCCCAGCCCCATGAACTGCTCTCGCGACCGGACGGCCGAGGCGATGACCATCGACAGCGAGGCGAACACGGTGGCGCCCAGGGCGCTGAAGGCCAGCGTGCCCAGCACGGAGGCGACGCTCCAGCGCACCTCGATGCCGGCCACGGCCACGGCCACCAGCACGATCGCCACGTGCACGGTGGCCCGGGTGCCGGCGCCGGCCGCCTTGCCGAGGATCACCGCGCTGCGGGCCACGGGCGTGACCAGCACCCGCTGGGTGATCCCCAGGTCCCGTTCCCACACCACGGCCAGGCCGGCGAAGATGGCGATGAACAGCACCGACTGGGCCAGCACCCCGGGCACGATGAAGGTCTGGTAGCGCACGCCCTCGGTGGGGAGCCCGCGGGCCTGGGACAGGGCGGCGCCGAACACGAGCAACCACAGGAGGGGCTGCGCGGTCCGGGTGACGAGCACCGTCGGCTCCCGCCGGACGCGCACCAGCTCGGCGGCCACCATGGCCGCCACCGCCGCCAGGTAGGCGGCGGCGGCCTCCCTGGCCGACTGCGGCGGGACCGGCTCAACCCAGGCGCCGGGCGGTGCGGCGGCGGCGCGCGACCTCACGCATCCCTCCTCTCGGGTCCTCCCCGCCCCCGGCGACGAGGTGCAGGAAGACCGTCTCCAGGCTCCCCCCGGGGCGCCCGCTGGCCGCCCGCAGCTCGGCCAGGCTCCCCTGGGCGAGGACGCGGCCGGCGGCCATCACCGCCACCCGGGCGCAGTGCTCCTCCGCCTCCTCCATGGCGTGGGTGGTGACGACCAGCGTGGTGCCCGACGCCTCCCGCAGCTCGTGCAGGTGCTCCCACACGCTGCGACGGGCGGCCGGGTCCAGCCCGACCGTCGGCTCGTCGAGGAACAGCACCCGGGGCCGGTGGAGGAGGCCGCAGGCGATCTCCAGGCGGCGCAGCATCCCCCCCGAGTAGGTCCGGGCCAGGCGCCCGGCGGCGTCGCCCAGGCCCATCTGGTCGAGCACCTCGTCCACGCGCGCCCGCCGCTGCACCCGTGGGAGGTTGTAGAGGCGGGCGAAGAGGAGGGCGTTCTCCCGCCCGGTGAGCGACCCGTCGGCCGACACCGCCTGGGGCACGTAGCCGATGAGGCGGCGGACCAGGGCCGGCTCGCCGCCCACCTCGTGACCCAGCACCCAGGCGTGGCCATCGGCCGCCCGCAGCAGGGTGGTGAGCACCCGCAGCACCGACGTCTTGCCCGCTCCGTTGGGCCCCAGCAGCCCGAACACCTCGCCCGACTCGACGGCGAACGAGCCCTGCCGGACGGCCTCCACCTCGCCGTAGCGCACGACCACGCCGTCGGCGACGACCGCCCTCATCCCCTCACCGTCGCCGCCCTCGGTCGAGGCGCCCCGCCTCCCGGGACCACCTCACGTCCGGGCCAGCGCCGCCTCGAAGCACGGCGGGCACAGGTCCCGCCCGGCGAGGCGCCGGATGCGGGTCTCCATGGCCCCCTCACCGCACTCCGCGCACTCCACCGAGGCGTGGACCCGCGCCCGGACCGGCGGCTCGCCGTGGACCTCGGTCACCTCGTAGAGGGTGTCGGGGTCGAGGGCCAGCACCACCCGGGACTGGGCCTCGTGCAGCTCCCGGAACCGGGCCCGCTCGTCCTCGGTGGCGGTGCCCTCCCGGACCTTGGCGAACAGGGCCTGGTGCTCGGGATCCCGACGCCACGCCCCGGGTCGGGCGGCCACCCGCACCGCCCGGCCGTCGGAGCGGCGGAAGAAGGTGTACGCGTTCTTCCCCCAGTCCCGGTGGACCAGGTTGCCCTTGCCGAACGTGCAGCCGGTGAGGAACTGCACGGCGTCGGTGGCGCACATGTCGGTCTCGGCGACCGCGACGACCTCCTCGTCGGCGGCGTGGGGCCCGATCTCCCGCAGGGCGATCGAGGCGGCCGCCACGCCCATGGCCAGCCCGGGGCAGAGGTGGCCGTGGAACTCCACCAGCTGCGACAGCCGGTCCTCGTCGATCATCAGTCCGCCTCCTTCCCGTAGCCGACCTTGCGGCCCGTGACCAGCATGTGCTTGTTGTTGGTGGCGCCGCACGGGCTGCACCCAGGCGTGAAGTACCAGTTGGTGAACCCGCCCTTGCGGTAGATCATGGTGCGGTCGGGGACGTACAGCGAGATGACGGGGAGGTCCTGGGCCAGGATCTCCTGCATCTCGACCACCTGGGCCCGGCGCTCGGCCTCGTCGAGGGTGGCCAACTGGCTCTTCGCCAGGGCGTCGAACCGCGGGTTGCTGTAGCCCTGGGCCCGGGAGAACCCGCCGCCCCGGGCGGTGGACGAGAACCGGCTCGACAGGGTCTCGGGGTCGCCCATGAGGCCGCCGTAGCCGACCAGCGCCATGGTGATGTTCCCCTCCGGGGCCGCCGCGTCGGCGGCCGCCCGGTCCAGGCTCTTGATCTCGACCTCGATGCCCACCTCGCGCAGGTACTCCTTGATCAGCTCGGCCGACTTCGGGCTGAAGCGGTTGCTGGTCTGCACCTCCTGGCGGAAGGGCGCGCCGCCGGGCAGCTCGCGGGTGCCGTCGCCGTCGGAGTCGGTGATGCCGATCTGGTCGAGGAGCTGGCCCGCCTCCTCGACGTCGCGGTCGTAGGCGGGGAGCCCGTCGGCGCCCATGGGGTGCTCGGGGGCGAGGCCGCCCGGGCTGCCGGGAACGCCGCGCCCGAGCAGGATGCGGTCGACCATGTCCTTGCGGTCCAGGGCGTAGGCGACGGCCTGGCGGAACCTGACCTCGCTGTAGGGGAAGCCCTTGTTCAGGTTGAAGTGGAGGGCCAGGTTCCAGTTGCCCGGGTCCTTGATCACCCCGTACTGGTCGCTGGACTCGAAGGGCTTCAGCACCTCCTCGGGGACGCCCTCCTCGCTCAGCCCGGCGGCGTCCAGCTCGCCCCGCTGGAGGGCCTGGAGCTCGTCCTGGGCGGGCACCAGCTCCAGGCGCTTGACGTACGGGGTGCCGAGGTGGAAGTCCTCGTTGGCGACGTACAGGTAGGTGCCCTCGGCCTCGTTGAGAGACTCGAGCTTGTACGGGCCCGACCCGATGAGCGCCCTGGGGTCGCGGAAGCGGGCCGGGTCGTCGACGCCCTCCCAGATGTGCTTGGGGATGATGTGCACCGACTGGGCGATGTCCTCGACGAAGGGGGCGAAGGGCTGCTTCAGCCGGATCACCGCGTCGCCGCCGTCGGCGACCACCTCCTCGATGACGCCGGCGGTCCGGACGGCGAACGCCTGGGTCTTCGAGCCGGGGCCGGTCATGATGTACTGGAAGCTGAACACCACGTCGTCGACGGTGAGCGGCGTGCCGTCGGTGAACGTGACGCCTTCGCGGATGGTGAAGCGCCACTCCTTGGCGTCGTCGGAGACCTCCCACTCGCTGGCCAGCCACGGGATGGGCTCGCCGGTGGAGTCCTCCCACAGGAGCGTGTCGAAGGTGTAGCCGGCCCGCAGCCACCCCGGTCCGCGGACGTAGCCGAACGGCGACGGGTAGCCGAAGTCGCCGCCGGCCAACCGCAGGCGCTCGACGCTCTCCGGCTGCGTCGCCTCTGTCGTGGTGTCCGTGCCCCCCTGGGACCCGGAGTCGCTGTCGCCCCCGCACGCGCCCAGCACGAGGGCGGAGGTGAGGACAAGCGCTCCCAGGCGGGGAGGTCGTCGAGGTCCGATCATGCTCGGGCTCCTTCTTCTCGGTGGTCTTCGGTCAGGGGGCGGTCGTCGGGCGGGACGTGGCGCGGGCTGCCGTCGCCGGAGAGGAGGCGGCCGGCGCCGGACGCGGCCAGGAAGCGGCGGGTGACGGGGTGGGCGGAGCCGATGAGCTCTCCCGCCGTGCCGTTGTCCACCACCCGGCCGTCGTCGAGGATCAGGACCCGGTCGGCCACCCGCAGGACGACGGCCAGGTCGTGGGAGATGAACACCATCGACATGCCCCGGTCGACCTGGAGCTGCTTGAGCAGCTGGAGCACCTTCGCCTGCTCGCTCGGGTCGAGCATGGCGACGGCCTCGTCGGCCACCAGGAGCTTGGGCTCGAGCACCAGGGCCCGGGCCAGCGCCACCCGTTGGAGCTGGCCGCCCGACAGCTCGTGGGCGTGGCGGGCGAGGAAGGAGTCGTCCGCCCGCAGCCGGCAGGCGGTGAGCGTGGACCGGACCAGGGCGTCGCGCTCGTCGGTCCGGCCGATCCCCTGGACGTCGAGCGGCTCGCGGACCGCCCGGGCGACGGTGAGCCGGTGGGACAGCGCCTCGTAGGGGTCCTGGAACAGCAGCTGGATCCGGCGCCGGGCCGCCTTCAGCTCCGGACCGGAGGCGGCCAGCAGGTCACGGCCCTCGAAGCGGACCTCCCCGCCGTCGGCCTCCAGCAGCCGGACCAGGAGCATGCCGAGGGTGGACTTGCCGGCGCCGGTGGCGCCGACCACGCCGACGACCTCCCCCTCGTGGACCTCGACGCTGACGTCGTCCACCGCCCGGACCCGGCGTCGCTGGCCGAACCCGTCCGGCGAGGTGTAGCACTTGCACAGGTTGGTGGCTGAGAGCACGGCGACCACGCCGGCGCGCACGCACGCCACCACCCGGCCGCCCGCCTCGCCCGCCGGCGGGACGAGCGGGGGGCGGGCAGTGGTGCAGTCTCCCTCCACGCCCTGGGTGCACCGCCCGTAGAACGGGCAACCGGGGGCGACGTCGGCCGGGTCGGGCGGGTCGCCGCGGATGCCCCGGAGGTCCTTGACGCTGGCCAGCGTGGGCCGGGCGTTGAGGAGCCCCCATGTGTAGGGGTGGCGGGGCCGGCCGAGGACGTCGTCGGCGGGCCCGATCTCCGACAGCCAGCCGCGGTAGAGCACCGCCACCCGCTGGGCCACCTCGGCCA
>JBKHXC010000455.1:0-1668 GCA_046566225.1 Acidimicrobiia bacterium | reverse complement strand
CGCCGCCCCTGCCCACCGGCGGGCCGGCGGTGGTCGCCGCCGCCCAGCCGCCGCTCGAGGCGACGACGACCACCCACGCCCACCCCACCACCACCACGGCCGAGCCGGCGACCACCACCACCCACACCCACGCTCCCACCACCACGGCCAAGCCGGCGACCACCACCACCCACACCCACGCCCCGGCGACCACCACGACCAGGCCTCCGCCGCCCACGACCACCACGACCGCCCCTCCGGAGTTCGCCAACGGCCAGGAGCTGGGCAAGGCGTCCTGGTACACGGCCGCCCCGCCCGGCACGTGCGCCCACCGGAGCCTGCCCAAGGGCACCCGGGTGCGGGTCACCCACCTGGCCAGCGGGCGGGCCGTCGTGTGCGTGGTGTCGGACCGCGGGCCCTACATCGACGGGCGCATCATCGACCTGGCCGAGGCCGACTTCGCCCAGCTGACCGGCTCGCACGAGGGCGTGGTGGACGTCAAGATCGAGTGGTGAGGACTCGTCCCGGCCGGGCCGGACCGTCGACGGCGGGCCTCCCCGCCGGGTGACGCTCACGCGGCGGGAGGTGGCCGGCCTCCTCCGCCGCTCCGGCATCCGCCCCAGCCGGGCGCTCGGGCAGAACTTCGTGGTCGACCCGAACACGGTGCGCCGCATCGCCCGCCTGGCCGGCGTGGGCCCCGGCGACCGGGTGGTCGAGATCGGCGCCGGCCTGGGGTCGCTCAGCCTGGCCCTGGCCGAGACGGGGGCGTCGGTGGTGGCCGTCGAGCTCGACCGCTACGTCGTGCCCGTCCTGCGCGAGGTGGTGGAGCGGGCCGGCGTGCGGGTGGTGGAGGGCGACGCCCTGCGGCTGGACTGGGACGCCCTCCTCGACGCCCCCGGCGCCCCCTGGGCCCTGGTCTCCAACCTGCCCTACAACGTGGCGACGCCGCTGGTGCTGACCCTGCTGGAGCGGGCCCCCCGGATCGGGCGGATGCTGGTGATGGTGCAGCGGGAGGTGGGCGAGCGCCTGGCCGCCGGGCCCGGGGAGCCGGCCTACGGGGCGGTCTCGGTGAAGGTCGCCTACCGGGCCGTGGCCCGGGTGGTCGGCCGGGTCCCGCCCGGCGTGTTCCTGCCCCGGCCCAAGGTGGAGTCGGCGCTGGTCTCGGTCGTGCGCCGCCGGGCGCCGGCGGTGGCGGTCGACGAGGCCCGGCTGTTCCCGCTGGTCGAGGCCGGCTTCGCCCAGCGCCGCAAGATGCTGCGGCGGGCGCTGGCCGGCGTGGTGGGCGACGACGTGTTCACCGCCGCCGGGGTCCGCCCCGAGGCGCGCGCCGAGGAGCTCGGCGTCGAGGCGTGGGGGAGGCTGGCCGAGTGCGCGACCGTCGCCGGGCCCTCGCCAAGCTGACCCTCAGGCTCCGGGTGACCGGGGTGCGGGGCGACGGCTACCACCTGGTGGACGCGGTCATGACCACCATCGACCTGGCCGACGTGCTGGAGTTCGGCGAGGGCGACGGTGTCGAGGTGGTGGGCGCCGACCTGCCGGCCGACAACCTCGTCACCCGGGCCTTGCGGGCCGTGGGCCGGCGGGCGGCGGTGCGGCTGGACAAGCGCATCCCGGTGGGGGCGGGGCGGGGCGGTGGGTCGGCCGACGCCGCCGCCGTGCTGCGGTGGGCGGGCTGCGCCGACCCCGACG
>JBKHXC010000454.1:0-3139 GCA_046566225.1 Acidimicrobiia bacterium | reverse complement strand
AGGCGTACGGCTGGCACGTGGACGACGTCGGGGAGATCGCCAACGACACCGAGGCCCTGGAGGAGGCGCTGCGCCGGGCCATGGCGGTCGAGGACCGGCCGTCGATCATCTGCCTGCGCAGCCACATCGGGTGGCCGTCGCCCAAGTTCACCGACACCGCCGACGCCCACGGGAACCCCCTGGGCGAGGAGGAGATCCGCGTCACCAAGGAGATCCTGGGGCTCCCGCCGGACGAGACCTTCCACATCCCCGACGAGGTCTACGAGATGTACCGCCAGTGCATCCCCCGGGGCCAGGCCCTGCGCCGCGACTGGCAGGCCCGGGTGGACGCCTGGACCGGGGACCGGGAGCGCCTGGAGGCCTGCCTGGACGGCCGGGGCCTCGACGGCTGGGAGGCCAAGCTGCCCACCTTCGAGGCGGGCAAGGCGCTGGCCACCCGCAAGGCCAGCGGCCAGTGCCTCAACGCCATCGCCGACGCCGTGCCCGGGATCATCGCCGGCGGCGCCGACCTGACCGGCAACACCGGCACCCTCCTGAAGGAGCACGGCGTGCAGTCGCGCGACGACCAGGGCGGGCGGCTGGTGTACTTCGGCGTCCGGGAGCACGCCATGGGCTCCATCATGAACGGCGCCGCCCTCCACGGCGGCGTGCTCCCCGTGGGCGGCACCTTCTTCATCTTCAGCGACTACATGCGCCCGGCGGTGCGCCTGGCCTCCATCAGCGAGGCCAAGGTGGTCTACTCCTGGACGCACGACTCGGTGGGCCTGGGCGAGGACGGCCCCACCCACCAGCCGGTCGAGCACATCGCCGCCATGCGGGCCCTGCCCGGGCTGCGCCTCATCCGCCCCGCCGACGCCAACGAGACGGCCCACGCCTGGCGGGTGGCGGTCAACGACGACGGGCCCACCGGCCTGCTCCTGTCCCGCCAGGACCTGCCCGTGCTGGAGGGGACGGCCGACCGGGCCGACGACGTGGCCCGGGGCGCCTACGTGCTCGAGCACGGCGGCGACGAGCCCGACGTCGTGCTCATCGGCACCGGCAGCGAGGTCCACGTCTGCCTCGGCGCGGCCGAGCGGCTGGCCGCCGAGGGCGTGGTGGCGCGGGTGGTGTCGATGCCGTCCTGGGACCTGTTCGAAGAGCAGGGCGAGGGGTATCAAGAGTCCGTGCTGCCCTCCGACGTCCCCACCCTCGCCGTCGAGGCGGGCGCCTCCTTCGGGTGGGACCGGTGGGCCGACGACTCGGTGTCCATCGACCGCTTCGGCGCCTCGGCGCCCGGCAAGGTGGCCCTGGCCAACCTGGGGTTCACCCCGGAGAACGTGGCCGAGCGGGCCAGGGCGCTGCTGGCCGCCCTGGAGGACGGGGATTGACCGACGCCGACCGGGCCGGGGCCGGAGCGAGCCGGCTGCGCCGGCTCCACGACGAGTTCGGGCAGAGCCCCTGGGTCGACAACCTCACCCGCCCCATGGTCACCAGCGGCCGGCTGGGCGAGCTGGTGGAGCTCGGCGTGCGGGGCGTCACCTCCAACCCCACCATCTTCGCCAAGGCCTTCCAGGCCGGCCAGGACTACGACGCCAAGTTCGCCGACCTGATCGGCACCCACAGCGTGGAGGACGCCTACTGGGAGCTGGTCATCGAGGACGTGTCCAGCGCCCTGTCGGTCCTGGCGCCGCTGTACGACCAGAGCGGGGGCCGGGACGGGTTCGTGTCCCTGGAGGTGGCCCCGGCCATCGCCTCCGACGCCGACGCCACGGTGCGGGCCGCCCGGTGGCTCCACGGCCGGGTCGAGCGGCCCAACCTGTTCGTGAAGATCCCGGCCACCCAGGCCGGCGTCGAGGCGATCCGGCGCATGGTCTCCGAGGGCGCCAACATCAACGTCACCCTCATCTTCGGGCTGGACCGCTACGAGGCCGTCATGGAGGCGTACCTGTCGGGGCTGGAGGCCTTCGCCGGCGACCTGTCCACGGTGGCCGGGGTGGCGTCGTTCTTCGTCAGCCGGGTGGACACCCTGGTGGACCGCCGGCTGGAGGAGATCGGCACGCCGGCGGCGCTGGCCCTGCGGGGCAAGGTGGCGGTGGCCCAGGCCCAGGTCGCCTACCAGCGGTTCCTGGCCCGCTTCTCGGGGCCGCGGTGGGACGCCCTGGCCGCCCGCGGCGCCCGCCGCCAGCGGCCCCTGTGGGCGTCCACCTCCACCAAGGACCCCGCCTACCCCGACCTGCTGTACGTCGACAGCCTCATCGGCCCGGACACGGTCAACACCCTCCCCGAGCCCACCATCGACGCCTTCCTGGACCACGGCACCCTGGCCCGCACGCTCGACGCCGACCCCGACGGGGCCCGCCGGGTGCTGGAGCAGGCGGCGGAGGTGGGCGTGGACATGGACGACGTGGCCGCCGTGCTGGAGGAGGAGGGCGTGGCCTCCTTCGCCAAGTCCTACGACGAGCTGATCCAGGTCCTCACCGACCAGGCCACCAGCCGGTGACCGTGGCCGCCGGACCCGCGGCCCGGGAGGTGCTGGCCCGCCTGCTGGCCGGCGACGCCGGGCTGTGGCCCGAGGGCAACGTCTCGACCTCGCGGCTGGGGTGGCTGGCGGTGGCCGAGCGGATGCGGGCGGAGGCGGCCGAGCTGTCGGCGTGGGCGTCCACCATCGACGCCGCCCGGGTGGTCCTGGTCGGGATGGGCGGGTCGTCGCTCGGCCCCGAGGTCCTGCGGGCGGCGTCGGGGGACGACCGCCTGGTGGTCCTCGACACCACCCATCCTGAGACGGTGGCGTCGGTGGACCTCGACGACGCCTACTTCGTGGTCTCCTCCAAGTCGGGCACGACCCTGGAGGTCATGTCGCTCCTGGCCCACTTCCGGGCCCGGGTCCCCGACGCCGGCCGCTACGCGGCCATCACCGACCCCGGCACCCCGCTGGCGGCCATGGGGGAGCACGGGGACTTCGACCGCGTGTTCCTGAACCCGGCTGACATCGGCGGGCGCTACTCGGTCCTGTCGTACTTCGGGCTGGTGCCCGCCGCCCTGGCCGGCGTGGACGTGGCCGGCCTCCTTGACCGGGCCCTGGCCGTGGACCGGGAGGCGGCCGTCGAGCTGGGCCTGGGGATCGGGCGGGCGGCCGTGGCCGGCCGCGACAAGCTGACCG
>JBKHXC010000453.1:0-2026 GCA_046566225.1 Acidimicrobiia bacterium | reverse complement strand
CCTCGGCGACGGCGCCGGGGGCCGAAGCGGCTGTGGCTCGTCGTGGTGGGGCTCGTGGTGTTCTTCGGCCTCGCCTCCCTGCGGGGCGTCGCCGGCTTCTACACCACCTACCTGTGGTTCGAGGAGGTCGGGCTCACCGGCGTGTGGGCCGGGGTGCTGGGGTCGAAGGCCCTCCTGGCGGTGGCGTTCTCGCTGGCCTTCTTCGCCGCCATGCTGGCCAACCTGGTGATCGCCGACCGGGTGGCGCCCCGATTCCGGCCGCCGGGTCCCGAGGACGAGCTGGTGCAGCGGTACCGGCAGGTGGTCGGGCCCCACGCCGGCAAGGTCCGGCTGGGGGTTGCCGCCCTTTTCTCGCTCCTGGCGGGCACGGGCGCGTCGGCCCAGTGGCACAACTGGCTGCTGTTCCGCAACGCCGTGGACTTCGGCGTGGAGGACCCCCAGTTCGGCCGGGACATCGGGTACTTCGTGTTCCGCCTGCCCTTCTTGACCTTCCTGGTGGAGTGGGCGTTCGTCGCCGTGGTCATCATCGCCGTGGTCGCGGTCGTCGCCCACTACCTCAACGGCGGGATCCGGGTCCAGGCGCCGGGCCAGCGGGTGACGCCGCAGGTGAAGGCGCACGTGTCGGTCCTCCTCGCCGTGCTCGCCCTCGTCAAGTCCGTCGGCTACTACCTCCAGCGCTTCGAGCTGAGCTACTCGAGCCGGGGGGTGGTGGACGGCGCGTCGTACACCGACGTGAAGGCCCAGCTCCCGGCCCTCGAGCTGCTGGTCATCATCTCCGTCTTCGCCGTCGTCATCTTCCTGTTGAACATCAGGCGCAAGGGGTGGACGCTGCCCGTCATCGGCGTGGGGCTGTGGGCGCTCATCTCGGTGATCGTGGGCGCGGTGTACCCGGCGTTCACCCAGAAGTTCCGGGTCGAGCCGGCCGAGGTCGACCGGGAGCGGCCCTACATGGCCCGCAACATCGCCGCCACCCGCCACGCCTTCGGGATCGACGAGGTGGAGGAGACCCGCTTCGACTACGACGAGGAGCTGACGGCGGCCGGCCTGGCCGACAACGCCGGGACCATCCGCAACGTGCGCCTGTGGGACCCCCAGTTCGTCGCCACCACGTTCCAGAAGCTCCAGGAGATCCGGTCGTACTACCGGTTCTCCGACGTCGACATCGACCGCTACGTGGTCGACGGTCGGCTCACCCAGACCATCGTGTCGGCCCGCGAGCTGAACCCGTCCGACCTGCCCTCGCAGTCGTGGGTCAACCGCCACCTGTCCTACACGCACGGGTTCGGGGCGCTGGTGGCCCCGGCCAACGCCGTCACCGCCGACGGCCAGCCCGCCTTCACGCTGGAGGACATCCCGCCCAAGGGGACGCCCGCCCTGGACCAGCCCCGCATCTACTACGGCGAGGCCACCGGCGGCTACGCCATCGTGAGGACCAAGCAGCGGGAGATCGACTTCCAGGAGCGCGACGGCTCCACGTCGTTCAGCACCTACGAGGGCACCGGCGGCGTGCCCCTGTCGTCGCTGGCGCGGCGGGCGGCGTTCGCCCTGCGCTTCGCCGACTTCAACATGTTGATCTCCAACCTCGTCACGCCGCAGTCGAGGGCCATCTTCATCCGCGACATCGGCGACCGGGCCCGCACGGCGGCGCCGTTCCTCCGCTACGACGCCGACCCGTACCCGGTGATCGTCGACGGCCGCCTGCTGTGGGTCCAGGACGCCTACACCACCACCGCCCGCTACCCGTACTCACAGCGCGCCAACATCGACCGCATCCCGGCCGACAGCGGCCTGCGCTCCCGGTTCAACTACGTGCGCAACTCGGTGAAGGTGGTCACCGACGCCTTCAACGGCTCCATGACGTTCTACGTCGTCGACGACGAGGACCCCGTGGTCAAGGCGTACGCCAGGGCCTTCCCCGACCTGTTCACCCCGGGCAGCGAGATCGGCGAGGAGCTGCGGGCCCACCTGCGCTACCCCGAGGACCTGTTCCGGGTGCAGACGAACATGTACGGCCGTTACCACATCC
>JBKHXC010000452.1:0-2499 GCA_046566225.1 Acidimicrobiia bacterium | reverse complement strand
GCTCGTCGTGGGCGGCCAGGTTGGCCGCCCGGTCGGTGCGCACGACCACCACCCGCACCCCCCGGGCCGGGGCCGCCACCGCGGCGGCCACCTCTTCCACCGAGGCGGCGGCCACGGGCTCGGCCCCGTGGGCGCCGGCGACCCGGCCCAGGTCGAGGCCGTGGGGCGTGCCCAGCAGCCGCTCGAAGCAGTCGGGCGGCAGGGCGGTCGCCTGGGGCAGGAACGAGAAGATGCCCCCGCCGTCGTTGTCCACGACCACCACGGTGGCGTCCACCGCGGCGGCCGCCCCGGCGGGCACCAGCAGGGCGTTGGTGTCGTGCAGGAAGGCCAGGTCGCCCACCAGGGCGACGGTCGGCCCGGGCCCGGCCACGGCCACCCCCAGGGCGGTGGAGACCACGCCGTCGATCCCGTTGGCGCCCCGGTTGGAAAGCACCCGCAGGCCGGCCCGGGGCCGCCCGTACCACTCCACGTCCCGCACGGGCATGGACGAGGACACGACCAGGGCGCCGCCGGGGGCCACGGCGTCGACCACGGCCCGGGCCACGGCCGGCTCGGTGGGGCCGGGGCGGGCCGCCGCCACCTCGTCGAAGGCGGCCTGGGCCGCCGCCTCGGCCGCCGCCCAGCCGGCCAGCCAGTCGGCCGGCGCCGGGCGGGCGCCGGGGGCGGCGGCCACCTGGGCGGCGAGGGCGGTGGGGTCGGCGCCCACCACGGCGGTGGCCGAGCGGCCGGGGTCGAGCCACGCCCCGTGGGGGTCGACCAGGTACTGGGGCACGTCCAGGCCCGCCAGCCACTCGCCCACCACCCGGGACGCCCACGGGGCGCCCAGGCGGAGCACCACGTCGGGCCGGTGCGAGGCGGCGAAGGCGGGGACCCGCAGGAGGGCGTCGGCGGCCGCCACGGTGGTGGCGTCGGGGATCCGGCACCCCGAGCGGGGGTCGGCCAGCACCGGCCACCCCAGGGCGGCGGCCAGGTCGTGCACGGCCGCCGGGTCGCCGGCGCCCTCCCCCGCCACCACCACGCCCCGACCGCCCCCGCCGGCCAGGGCGGCCACCACGTCGGGCGGCGCCGGGCGGCCCACCGGGGCGGCCCGGCCGTGCCACGGCGCCCCGCCCGGGCGGCCGCCGACGGGTCGGGCGGGCCCGCCCACCAGCGGCTCCCGGAACGCCAGGTTGAGGTGGACGGGGCCGGGGCCGGCGGGGGCGGCGGTCGCCTCCAGGACGGCACGGGCGGCCACCGAGCGCCACGTCGCCGCCGACGCCTCGTCGGCGACCCCGGGGGCGAACGCCCACCGCACGGCGCCGCCGAACAGGCCGGCCTGCTCGACCGTCTGGGGGGCGCCCACGTGGTGCAGCTCGGGCGGCCGGTCGGCCGTGCACGCCAGCAGCGGCACCCGGGCGTGGTGGGCCTCGACCACCGCCGGGTGCAGCTCGACGGCCGCCGTCCCGCTGGTGGTCACGACCACCGCCGGGCGCCCGGCGGCCAGCCCCAGGCCCAGGGCGAAGAACCCGGCCGAGCGCTCGTCGACCACCACGTGCACCCGCACGCGGGGTTCGCCGGCCAGCGCCACGGCCAGCGGCGTGGAGCGGGCCCCCGGGGCGACCACCGCGTCGGTGACCCCTCCCCGGGCCCACTCGTCCACCAGGGTGGCGGCGAAGGCGTCCTGTAGCGTCAACGGCCGTGCCCCACCGGCTCGTCCTCGTGCACGGGTTCACCCAGACGGGCCGCTCCTGGGACCCGCTGGTGCCCCTGTTCGGCGACCACTTCGACGTCGTGGCCCCCGACCTGCCGGGCCACGGCCGGCGCGCCGGGGTGCACGTGGGCATGGACGAGGCGGCCCGGCTGCTGGGCGAGGAGGGCGGCCGGGGGGCGTACGTGGGCTACTCCATGGGCGGCCGGGTGGCGCTCAACCTGGCCCTGGCCCGCCCCGACCTGGTGGAGCGGCTGGTGCTGGTGAGCGCGTCGGCCGGCATCGAGGACGACCACGACCGGGCGGCCCGCCGGGAGGCCGACGAGGAGCTGGCGGCCGCCCTGGAGGAGCAGGGCATCGACGCCTTCCTCGAGGAGTGGCTGGCCCAGCCGCTCTTCGCCGACCTGACCCCCGAGACGGCCGGCCTGGAGGCCCGCCGGGAGAACACCGCCGCCGGCCTGGCCGCCGCCCTGCGGCTGCTCGGGCAGGGGTCGATGGAGCCGCTGTGGCGGCGCCTGGGGGACCTGCGCATGCCCGTGCTGGTGGTCGCCGGCGAGCGGGACGAGTCGTACTGCCTCCAGGCCGTCCACCTGGGCGGGTGGATGGGCGAGATGGCGACGCTGGCCATGGTGCCCGGAGCGGGCCACGCCTGCCACCTCCAGGAGCCCCGCCAGTTCGTGGAGCTGGTCGTGTCGTTCCTGGAGGACGACTCCCTGGGCGACCACGTCGGGCACGAGCACTGACCTTGTCTACCCGAGCGGCCGGCGGGGGCGGCCGATGGCCCCGGCCACCGGGCATTGCCTCTCGACGTG
>JBKHXC010000451.1:0-3767 GCA_046566225.1 Acidimicrobiia bacterium | reverse complement strand
ACAAGACGCAGGAGCTGTGGGGGTGGATGGTGTGCCCGTCCATGTCCGCCCTGGTGATGGGCGGCGGCTACCTGTCGGGTGCCTACCTGTTCCTCCGGGTGGCCCGGAGCAGCGAGTGGCACCGCGTCGGCGTGGGCTTCGTCGCCACCACGGTGTTCAGCTCCATCCTCCTGGCGACGACGGTGCTGCACTGGAGCCGGTTCAACCACGACCACGTGTCGTTCTGGGCCTGGCTCCTGCTCTCCGGCACGACGCCGTTCCTGCTGCCCGTGCTGTGGCGCAACAACCGCCGGACCGATCCGGGCACGCCGTCGACGCCCGACGCCGTGCTCCCCCGGCCCCTGCGGGCGCTCGTCGGCGCCGGAGGCGCCCTCCAACTGGTCTTCGCCGCCGTGATGTTCGGGTGGCCGGCCACCGCCGCCGAGGTGTGGCCGTGGCCCCTGGAGGTGGCGACGTCCCGCTCGCTCAGCGCCTTCGTCGCCTTCCCGGCCGTCACCTGGGTGTGGTTCTGGTTCGACTCCCGCTGGAGCAGCTTCCGCATCACCCAGCAGGTGGCGACGATCGGCCTCGTGCTGATCGGCCTCGGCTCCCTGCGGGCGACCGAGGAGTTCGAGCGGGGCTGGCGCACGACGGTCTACGCGGTGGCCCTGGTGGGCGCCGTGGCAGCCAACGTCGCCCTCCACCTGGCCATGGACCGCCGGGCCCGGTCCGCCTCCGGGAGCCGGAGCGACTCCGCCGACCGGCCCGAGCGCCACCCGCTGCGCCCGCGGCGGTCCCGGACCGGTCCTCCTCACCAGCCGAGGGTCAGCTGGGCGGCGGGCGCCGCCGGTTCGGGGCCCGGCGGCACGGCTGGCGCCGGCGGCGGAGGGCCGGAGCGGGGCGGGCGGGGCGGGCCGCCGTGGCGGGCCCGGGCGGCGGCGACGAGGCGGCGCACCTCGCCCACCACCTCCTCCTGGTCGCGCCGGGGCAGGTAGGCGCGGCGGTAGCGGCGCTCGTAGTCGGCCACCAGCTCGGGCCGGTGGGACCCCAGCCAGGACATGAAGTGCTCGCGCACGCCGGGGCGCAGGTGCAGGGGCAGGGCGGTGACCGACACCGCCCCGGCCGCCACGCAGGCGTCGACCACCTCGGCCAGCTGCTCGGGCGAGTCGGAGACGGCAGGCAGCACGGGGGCGACGAGCACGCCGCAGTCGATCCCCGCCGCCCGCAGCCGGGCCACCGCCTCCACCCGCCGGCGGGGGTGGGGCATCCCCGGCTCGGTGGCCCGCCACACGGCCTCGTCGAGCGTGCCGATGGACAGGTTGGCCCGCACCGTCGTGCGGGCCGCCGCCTCGGCCAGCACGTCGAGGTCGCGCAGGATGAGCGTCGACTTGGTGAGGATCGAGAACGGGTTGGCCGCGTCGCCCAGCACCCGCACGATCCCCCGCGTCAGGTGGTACCTCGCCTCGCAGCGCTGGTAGGGGTCGGTGTTGGTGCCCATGGCGATGTGGTCGCCGCCCCACCGGGGCGACGCCAGCTCGGCCCGCAGCCGCTCCACGGCGTTCACCTTGACCACCAGCTTGCGGTCGAAGTCGTCGCCCATGCCCAGGCCCAGGTACTCGTGGGTGGGGCGGGCGAAGCAGTAGACGCAGGCGTGGCTGCACCCCCGGTAGGCGTTGATGGTCCAGCGGAACGGCACCCGGGACGCCTTGGGCACCTCGTTGACGATGCGGCGGGCGTTGACGTGGAGGAACTCCACGCCGTGGTACTCGCCCCGCCCGACGTGGCGCTCGACCAGCTCCTCGTCGGCGAAGAACACGCCCTGGCCGCCGGTGTCGCCGGCCAGCCTCCACCGCAGCTCGCTCACCACCCCGCCAGCCTACACGAACGTGCGTTCGTGCCAGGGATCAGAGGATCTCGAGCACCCGCTCCGGCGGGCGGGCGATGACCGCCCGCCCCTCGCGCACGACGATGGGCCGCTCGAGGAGCACGGGGTGGGCCACGACGGCGTCGAGCAGCTCGTCGGGCCCGGCCCGCTCGAGGCCCAGCTCGCCGTACACCCGCTCGCCGGTGCGCACCATGGCCCGCGGGTCGTCGATGCCGAGCATCCCCATCAGCTCGACCAGCCGCTCGCGGGTGGGGGCCTCCTCCAGGTAGCGGACGTAGTCGGCGCCCACGCCCTTGTCGTCCAGGATTCCCCGCACCGTGCGGCACTTCGAGCACGACGGGTTGAAGTAGACCGTCGTCTCCATGGGGCAGCGAGTCTACGTGGCCGTCGTCGGGCCCGGCGACGCCGCCCCCGAGGCGGTGGCGTCGGCCGAGGAGGTGGGGCGGGCGCTGGCCGAGGCCGGCGCCGTCGTCGTCTGCGGCGGGCTGGGCGGCGTGATGGAGGCCGCCTGCCGGGGGGCCCGGCAGGCGGGGGGCACGACCCTCGGCCTGCTCCCCGGCGCCGACCGGGCGGCCGCCAACCGGTGGGTGGACGTGGCGGTGGCGACCGGCCTGGGGGAGGCCCGCAACGCCCTGGTGGTGGGGGCGGCCGACGCGGTGGTCGCCGTGGCCGGCGGGTACGGGACGCTGTCGGAGATCGCCCTCGCCCTCAAGGCGGGCAAGCCGGTGGTCGGCCTGGGCACGTGGGACGTCGCCGGCGTGGAGCAGGCGCCCGACCCCGGCGCCGCGGTGGCCGCCGCCCTCCGGGGGGCGGGGCTCGAGGCGGGCGGTCCCGGCCGGTGACCGTGCGGCGCGGTTCGCGGCGAATGCGGGGGTGGTGCGCCCGGCCGCCAGTGGTCATCATACCAACGAGCCCCCCATGCGGGTTCGGGAAGCAGGCGTGACGGAGCAGACGGCCGACGACCGGGCGGGCGAGGTGACCGGGAGCCGGCGGGGGCCTCCGCGCCCCGGCGTCCACCTGTGGACCTGCGGGCGCGACGGCGTGTCCGTCGCCTCCGGGTCACCGGTGCCGGGCGGGCGGCAGCCGGCGGCCGGGAGCGGGCGGCGGTGGCCGCCGCCCGACGCCGTCCACGCCGCCGACGCCGAGCGGCGCCAGGGCGCGCTGCGCCGGGCCATGGACGGGGGCGAGCCGTTCGAGGTCGAGTACCGGCTGCGTGAGGGGGGCGAGTGGCGGTGGGTGCTGGAGCGGGGCGTGCCCACCGTCGACGCCGCCGGCACCTGCACGGGGCTGGCGGGGGCGGCCTTCGACGTGACCGAGCGGCGGCGGGCCGAGCACGAGCTGCGGCGGAGCCGGGAGGACCTGCGCCTGGCCCTCCGGGCCGGGAACATGGGCACCTGGGTGTGGGACCGGCGCACCGGCCGGGTGGCCCGCGACCCGAACCTCCAGCTCCTCTACGGCCTCGACCCCGAGCCCGCCGAGGGCACCTTCGAGGAGTGGATCGCCCTCGTGCACCCCGACGACCGGGCCCGGCTGCTCGAGGAGGTGGGGCGCAGCGTGGCCGAGGGCGGGACCTACGAGCTGGAGCACCGCATCGTCCGCCCCGGGGGCGAGGTGCGGTGGCTGGAGCGGCGGGGGGAGGCCTACCTCGACGACAGCGGGCGGGTGGCGGGGACCCGGGGCCTGGTGGTCGACATCACCGAGCGCAAGCGGGCCGAGGCCGAGCGCGACCGGCTGCTGGCCGCCGAGCAGTCGGCGCGGCGGGCGGCGGAGCTGGCGGCCCGGCGGCTGGCCCGGCTCCAGGCGATCACCAGCGGGCTGGCCGACGCCCGCACCGCGGCCGACGTGGCCGACGTCGTCGTGGTGCACAGCGTGGCCGGCCTGGGGGCGGCGGGCGGCGCCGTGT
>JBKHXC010000450.1:0-9195 GCA_046566225.1 Acidimicrobiia bacterium | reverse complement strand
GCGACCACGAGGGCGCCGGGGTCGCCTACCGGGCGCTGCTCCCCCACGCCGGCCTGCACCTGGCCGGCGGTGCCGGCGTCATCGTGACGCGGGGTTCGGTGGAGCGCGTCCTCGGCGTCACGGCGGGCGCCTGCGGACGTCTCGACGCCGCCGTCGCCCACCTGCGCCGGGCGGTGGAGGCGAACGAGCGGTCGGGGCTCCCTCCCTGCGTGGCCGAGGCCGGATGCGAGCTGGCCGAGCTCCTGGTGGTGCGGGACGGGCCGGGTGACCGGGCCGGTGCCGCCCGGGCGGCGGCGCGGGCGGCCGCCATCGCCGAGCGGCTGGGCATGCGCCCGGTGGCGGCGCGCTGCCAGGCGGTCGACCGGGAGCTGGGGGACGGGGGCGGCCCGCTCAGCCCCCGGGAGCGGGAGATCGCCGGCCTCGTCGCCCGCGGGCTCACCAACCGCCAGATCGCGGTGCAGCTCCACATCGGGCACCGCACGGCCGAGAACCACGTCCAGCACATCCTCACCAAGCTGGGCTTCAACACGCGCAGCCAGGTCGCGGCCTGGGTGACGGCCAACCGGCCGTCCGGGTGAGCCCCGGCCGGCGTCCCGGATGGAGCCGTCCGGCGACAGGTCGCGGCGGCGTCAGCTCCGGCGCAGCGCCCGCCACGCCTCCCGTGCCTCGGGGACGACCTGGGGGACGGTGGCCACGCTCAGCGCGGCGGCGGCCAGGCACCACGAGCAGAAGCGCCGGTGCCTGGTCCCCTGCTCGAGGGTGAGGAGCAGGCCGCCGGCGGCGTCGGCCGCCACCTTGGCCCCGAGCGCCAGGGACAGCCACGGGTGCGATGCCGGCGGCTGGTCGGCGCGCCGGCCGGCCAGCACGAGCGTGGCCGCGTAGCTCGCCAGCCCCAGGGCGGCGTCGGGGGTCCGCAGGTACTGGTACGCCTCGCCCGACGCATCGACGCGATCGGCGTCGAGGAGCCGCGCCGCCGGCTCCGGGAGGTGCCGGGCCAACCCGAACTGGTAGGACGCCACCGCGCCCAGCGAGGCCATGGCTCCCAGCGTCAGCCCGCCCACCCGCCGGCGCCGGGCGGCGGAGGGCGCGGTTCCCCGCCGGAGGGCGTCGCTCACCGACTCGGCGGCCCGCGAGCTCGATCGCCCCACCCCGCGGTGGTCGGGGCGGGCCGCCGACGCCGGCGGTCCGGCCGGTCGCCGTCGCGTCCTCGGTCCCCTCCGGATCGAGGGGTGCTCACCAGCCGGGACGGGCACCGCGTCCACCTACCCACCGGTCGGGCGCCGGAAAACGCGGCCTCGGTCGGCCTCGACGAGGGCAGCCCCGGTCATCGCGCTGCCGTCCCCGACGCGTGGCCACCGTCGCCCTCGCCGGCGCTCAGCGCGGGGCCCGGTGCCGGAACAGGTGGGCCTCCAGCCCCGACACCACCCCGTTGACCACCAGGCTGAGCAGCCCGGCCACCAGGATCAGGCCGTACACCCGGGCGGCCTGGAAGGTGCGCTGGGCGCTGCCGATCAGCGCCCCCAGCCCCTCGAGCTGGGTCACCACCTCCACCAGCAGGGTGATCACCAGGGCCACGGGGGCCGCCACCCGGATGCCGACGAAGATGGGGGGGAGCAGGGCGGGGATGGTGACCTTGCCCAACCTTGCCAGCGGGCGCAACCGCAGGGACCTTGCCACGTCGCCCAGGGTGGGGTCGAGGGCCCGCACCCCCGCCCGGGTGTTGTAGAGCAGGGCCCAGGTGGCGGGGATGGCGACGACGGTCACCTTCATGCGCTCGTTGTAGCCGACCAGCAGGGTGGCGATCGGCACCATGGCCGCCGGCGGCATGACCCGGAGGAACTCCAGGGTGGGGCCGAGAGAGCGGTCGGCCACCGCCCACGCACCCATCACCAGACCGAGGCCCACGCCAGCGGCGGTGGCCGCGCCCAGGGCGAGCACCAGCGTGGTGAGCGTGTCGGCGGTGGCCGGGACGAGCACCCCGTCGGCCCACAGCTCCCGGACGGCGCCGGCCCAGCGCGACGGCGGTGGGAAGAACGGGGAGCCGGGGTCGCCCACCACCTCCCACGTCCCGAGGGCGGCGGCCAGGGGCGCCAGCCCCCGCAGGGGAGGGAGGGCGGCCCGCCTCACACCGGCTCCTCGTGGCCTCCGGGCGCCGGCACCACCCGAGCGGCGAGGAGGCGGAAGGCGCCGTTGAGGGCGACGCCCAGCAGCCCGATGGCCACGACGTAGGCGAACATGAGCTCGGGCTGGAGGGCCTGCTGGGCGCGGATGAGGGCGTTGCCCAGACCCGCCGGGTTCCCGATCATCTCGGCCACGATGGCCAGCACCAGAGCCAGGGAGAGCGCCAGGCGCAGGCCGACGACGACCTGGGGCATCGCCGCCGGGACCACGATGCGGGCCACCGTCCGCCGGCGCGAGAAGCGCAGCGTGCGGGCCACGTCGTGCAGCTCGACGGGCACCGCCCGCACGCCGGCGATGGTGTTGATGAGCACCGGCCACACCCCGGCGAAGACCACGATGATCAGCTCCATGCGCCGGGAGAACCCGAACAGCAGCAGGGCCAGCGGCACCAGGGTGATGGGCGGCACCGCCCGGACCACCTCGATGCTGGCCATCGACCACCGCCAGGCCCGCTCCGACAGCCCCAGGGCGACGCCGCCGGCCACGCCCAGCGCCGCAGCCGCCGACCAGCCCAGCACCGCCACCCCGAGGGTGTGGAGCGTGTCCTGGGCCAGGTCGCCGGAGGCGGCGGCGGCACGGACGCCCCCGGCGATGGCGAGGGGGGAGGGCAGGTACTGGAACTCGACGGCGCCCGAGCGCACCAGCAGCTCCCAGGTGCCGACGAGGGCGGCGGCGGTGAGCAGCCCCGCCAGGTCGGGCCTGCGCATGGTGGCGCCCCCTCAGTCGTCCATCATGAGGTCGTAGACCTGGCGGCGCAGCTTCAGGAACGACGGGTCCTCCCGGGTGGCCACCTGGTGGCGGGGCCGGGGCAGGTCGACGGCGATCTCGTGGCCGATGGTGGCCGGGGTCCCCTCGAGCACCAGGATGCGGTCGCTCAGGTACACCGCCTCCTCGATGTCGTGGGTGACGAAGACCACCGTCGCCCCCGTGGCCCGGTGGGCCCGCTGGAGCTCGTCCTGGAGCGAGGCCCGCGTCATGGCGTCGAGCGAGCCGAAGGGCTCGTCCATGAGCATCCCCTGGGGGCGCATGGCCAGGGCCCGGGTCAGCTGCACCCGCTGCTGCATGCCCCCGGACATCCGCCACGGGTAGTCGCGCGCCCGGGCCGTCAGGCCGACCATGTCCAGTGCCCAACGGACGCGCTCGGCCACCTCCGGCTTCGGCATCCGCCCCTCCAGGCCGAGGGCGACGTTGCGCTCGATGGTCCGCCACGGCAGCAGGGAAGCCGCGTAGTTCTGGAAGACGAACACCACGCCCTCGGGGGGGCCGTCGACGGGTCGGCCCCGGAACGCCACCCGGGAGCCGGGAGCCGGCTCCACCAGGCCGCCCAGGACGCGCAGCAGCGTGGTCTTGCCGGTGCCGGAACGGCCGAGGATGGCCACGAACTCGCCCGTCGCCACCTCGAAGTCCACCCTCTCGATGACGCACATGCAGCCGTCGCTGGAGTCCAGCTCCACCCGGCAGCAGCACTCCAGGCACGGGCAACCGTCGGCCGGCGCCGGCTGGTCACCGCCGCGCCGGCCACCCTCACTGCCGGCCGGTGGCGCGGTCACCATGGGAGGGCGCCGGTCGCGGCGTGGCGCGGCCTCATCGTCGTCTACTGGACGACGAGGTCCTCGGGCTCGACCTCGGCGTCGAACTGGTCGACCTCCCGCAGGACCTCGATCCACCGGCCGAGGTCGCCGACGCGCACCTCCACGTCGAACTCGGGCAGCGCTACCGACGAGGCCACCGGCTCCGGGAGGCCGGTGTAGCCGCGGAGGATGGCCCGGGCCTCGTCGGGGCTGGAGCCGATGAAGTCGACGGCCTGCTCCATGGCGGCCACGAACCGGTCCACCACCGCGCCGTTGGCCTCGGCCCAGCTCCCCTGGGCGATGATGAAGTTGGTGGCCAGGGGGTCGGCGATCACCGAGAAGGGGTCGCCCAGCGACACGTTGCCGGCCTTGACGAGCTGGGTGGCGAAGGGCTCCAGCGCCTCCACGGCGTCGACACGGCCGCCGGTGAGCTGGTCGGCCAGGTTGGGGGGCGGCACCTGCACGCCCTTGATCGACGCCGGGTCCACGCCTTCCTGCTTGGCCCAGAACAGCACGGCCACGTGGATGACGCCGCTCAGGGTGGGGCTGGCGACGGTCTTGTCCTTCAGCCCGGCCACGTCGGTGATCCCCGAGTCGGGCCGGGTGATGACCCGCACGAAGGGGTTCTCCGCGGTGCTCACCGTGTTGCCCGCCACCTGCACGACGTCGATCCCGGCGGCGCCGGCCCGGATGAGGTCGGTGGCCGTGCCCATCGACAGGTCGAACTGGCGGCCGAGGGTGGCGGGGATGTCGGAGATGTTGGCCGCCTCGGTGAGGGTGACGTCCAGGTCGTGCTCGTCGAAGAAGCCCTGCTGGTCGGCCACGTGGAGGGCGAGGGCGGTGGTGGCGGGCACGTAGGCGATGCGCAGCGTGGCCCGGCCGCCCTCGTCGGCTCCCGTCGTGCCGGGATCCGGGGAGTCGTCGCCGCAGGCGGCCGCGACCAGGGCCATGGCGGCCAGGGCGGCGAGGAGGCGTCCGGTCGCACCGCGCCGGGCGTTGGCGAGCATCAAGTCGGTTCCCCTTCGGTCGTGGGTCGTGCAGTCGTGGGTCGTGGCGGCGGGTGCCGGCGCCGGCACGAGCCGCTCCGCCGTAGGTCGTCACCTAGCGGCGGCCCGGGACGACACTAGCCCGAGCACCGCCGGCGGCGGAGGGCCCGGCTCCCCGCCTCGCCGGCGACGCAGCGTTCGGTGCCTCGCCCGGCATGCGGCTGCCCTCGTTTCCCGCCCCAGCCCGCGGGTAGGGGTTGGTCGGACCAGCACCGGAGGCGAACCGGAGACGACCATGGCCACGCATCCAGACCAGCCGACCGTCACCCTCGCCGGCGGCGTGGAGCTCTCGATGGTCGGCCTGGGGACGTGGGAGATGACCGGGTCGCCGTGCTACCGGGCCGTCCGCCACGCCCTCGAGGTCGGGTATCGCCACCTCGACACGGCGACCGTCTACCGCAACGAGCGCGACGTCGGCCGGGCCGTGCGCGACAGCGGCCTTCCCCGCCAGGACGTGTTCGTCACCACCAAGCTGCCGCCGGGCGACGCCGGGCGCGAGCGCCGGACCCTGGAGGCCAGCCTGGGGGCGCTGGGGATGGACCACGTCGACCTGTGGCTCGTCCACTGGCCGCCGGGCGGCGGGGCGGCGCCCCAGGTGTGGAAGCAGCTCCTGGCGCTGCGGGACGAGGGGTTGGCCCGAGCGGTGGGGGTGAGCAACTACCGCGTCGCCCAGCTCGACGAGCTCGTCGCCGCCACCGGCGAGGCCCCGGAGGTGAACCAGGTCCGCTGGGGGCCGGCGCTGCACGACCCGGCCGAGCTGGAGGACCACCGCCGGCGGGGCGTCGTCCTGGAGGGCTACAGCCCCTTCAAGAGCACCGACCTGGCCCACCCGGTGCTGGCCGAGGTGGCCGGCCGGCACGGCGTGTCGCCCGCCCAGGTCGTCGTGCGCTGGCACGTGGACCACGGGGTCGTGGTCATCCCCAAGTCCGCCACGCCGGAGCGGATCGCCGCCAACTTCGACGTGTTCGGCTTCCGCCTGGACGACGAGGAGCTGCGCCGCATCGACGCCCTCTCCGAGGCGGCCCGCCGGTAGCCCGCTCGCACGAGGCCCGTCTCGACGAACCCCGATCGGGCTCCGGCCCTGCCGTTCGCAGGGTCAGGTGGCGAGCTCCCGGAAGTAGTAGAAGGAGCGCTCGGCCGACCCGGGCTCCGTGGGGGAGAACCCGTGGCGCTCGTAGAAGCGCTGGGCGTCGACGTCGCCCTCGTCGACGTTGATCTCGACCAGGTCCACGCCGCCCGCTCGCAGCTCGGGCACCAGCCGATCGAGCACGGCCGAGCCGATGCCGCGCCCTCGAAGGTGGGGCACGACGTACATCTCGTCGAGCAGGGCGACCCGGCCGGCGTACCACACGTTCGTTCGCAGCGTCACCAGGGCCACGGCGACCGCCGGCGTCCCGGCGACGACGGCGATGGTGTCGTCGCCCGCGAGCAGCACCCCCAGCCTGGCCGCCAGCACGCCCGGACCGGGCGACGGGCAACCGAACTCGCCGTTGAACTGATGCAGCAGTCGGGCGACCTCGCCGGCGTCGGCGACGCCGGCCGGCCGCGGGTCCCACCGGTCCGATGCCATGGCGGCACGCCGCGAGCCGTGCCCGGGTCCGCCGCCCGTCCGCTCAGTCCACCTCCATGACGCCGACCTCGTACCGCTCGACGACGGGGGTGGGGAACTGCAGGTCGGCGGCCGCCTGGCTGCGAAGCCGGTTCCCCGCGTCCTCGCTGGCCTGCATCGCCTCCTCGCTCTCCCACAGGGTGAAGCTGAAGATCCTGCCCTCCTGGCGGTCGACGAGCGCCACCCCTCCCTTGAAGCCCGCCAGCGCCCGGGCCTGGGGCAGGACGGTGGTCCGGTAGTACTCGTTGGCGTCGTCGACCCGGCTCGGCTCCACGGTGAACCTGGTGACCCTGGCGTGCATGGGACCCTCCTCGGCCGCCGGCGTTCTCGGCGCCGGCCGACCGCGATGCTAGGTGCCCGCTCGCCGCGCTCGGGCGGCCGCCGGTGGGCTCCGTCCCGGACGGGGCGGACGCCGCCGAGGGCCTGCCCACCGCGACCGAGCGCCGGTCCAGCCGACGGGGCCACGGCGGCTCATGCGGCGGGGCGGCGACTCGGGCTGCCCCCTCGGCGGGAGCGGCGCCGGGGCCGAAGGTGCCCCTGTCCTCGACGGACAGATGACCTATGGACCGTCGTCCCGGCGTTGCTATGTTCCGCTGGTAGCGCCAACAATGGCGCGTTCACGGGGGTGAGCGGGGTCAACAGGACGAGCACGGCGGCCGACCGGTCGCGCACGCGTACAGGCGCCGCCGCGCTGCTCAGTTGCCTCCTCCCTCCAACGAAGGGGAGGGCTTGCATTGAAGAAGCGATCAACCACAGTGGTCACCGCCGTCCTGGCGGCGCTCACCGCGCTGGCCTGGATGGCGCCGGTGTCCGCGGACCCGGAGAAGGTGCTCATCCTGGGCGAGTCGGTGTCCGGCGGGGCGGCCAGCCGTGAGGCGCAGGCGGCGACCGCTCTCGGCTACGACGTCGAGATCGCCCCCGACGCGCAGTGGGCGGCCAAGACGGCGGCCGACTTCGGCTCGTACCGGGCGCTCGTGCTCGGCGACCCGACCTGCAGCGGCTCGCTGGCCTCGATCGACGCCGCCATCGCCAACCGGGCCGTGTGGGGGCCGGAGGTCGACGGCAACGTGATCGTCAACGGGACGGACCCGGTGTTCCACGACGGCCAGGGCGGTCGGCAGGTCACCGACCGGGGCGTCGCCTTCGCCGTCGACGCCGCCGGCAAGACCGGCATGTACATCTCCTTGTCGTGCTACTACCACGGGGTCGCACCGAACACGCCCGTGTCCGTCCTTGAGCCCTTCGGGTCGTTCGGCGCCACCGGGGTCGGCTGCTTCAACGACGCCCACATCGTCGCCACCCACCCGGCGCTGCTGGGGCTCACCGACGCCAGCCTGTCGAACTGGAGCTGCTCGGTCCACGAGGCCTTCACGTCCTGGCCCGCCACCGGCGCCAACGCCTTCACGGTGCTGGCCATCGCCAGGAACGCCGGGAACGTCTACACCGCCCCCGACGGCAGCGTGGGCATCCCCTACATCCTGGCCCGGGGCGAGGGCCTCTTCGCCGGCAACATCGCCCTGGCGCCAACGGCCTCGTCGGGCGCCGTCGGGGACACTCACACCGTCACCGCCACCCTGTCGGCCAACGGGTCCGCCCTCGCCGGCAAGGCGGTCGGCTTCTCGGTCCTGAGCGGCCCCCACGCCGGGCTGAGCGGATCGGCGACGTCCAACGCCTCGGGCCAGGCGACGTTCACCTACACCGGGACGGCGCCGGGCACCGACACCCTCCAGGCGTCGTTCGTGGACGACCTGGGGGCGACCCAGTCGTCCAACGTGGTGAGCCGGGAGTGGACCGCGCCGTCGAACTCGGCGCCCACCGGCAACGCCGGCGGGCCCTACGCCGGGGGCGAGGGGGCGCCCATCGCGGTCGCCGGCACGGCCCACGACGCCGACGCCGGCGACGTCCTCACCTACTCGTGGGCCCAGGCGGCGGGCGGCAGTTTCGACGCCGGGGCGGCGTGCACCTTCGCCGATCCCAGCGCCCTGGCCACCGCCGTCACCTGCACCGACGACGGGGAGTTCGACCTCGAGCTGACCATCGCCGACGAGGCGAACCCGCCGGTCACCGTCGGCACCACGGTGGACGTCGCCAACGTGGCGCCCACCATCGGCATCACCGCCCCGGCCGACGGCACCGTGGTGGCCGTCGGGACGGCGGTCGCCGTGGAGTCCACCTTCGCCGACGCCGGGAGCAACGACATCGCCACCATGACCTGCACGGTGGCGTGGGACGCCGGCGCCGCGCCCGCGCCCGTCACGCCGTCGGGGACGAGCTGCGACGCGGCCACCACCTACACCGAGGCCGGCGTCTACAGCGTCACCATGGCGGCCGACGACGGGGACGGGGGCACCCACTTCGACACGGTGCTGGTCATCGTCTACGACCCCTCGGGCGGCTTCGTCACCGGCGGGGGCTGGATCGACTCGCCGGCCGGCGCCTACCAGGCCGACCCGACGCTGACCGGCAAGGCCAACTTCGGCTTCGTGTCGAAGTACAAGAAGGGGGCGACGACGCCGACGGGCGAGACGCAGTTCAGGTTCCACGCCGGCTCGTTCAACTTCCACAGCGCGAGCTACCAGTGGCTCGTCGTGTCGGGCGCCAAGGCCCAGTACAAGGGCACGGGCACCGTCAACGGCGCTCCCGGGTACTCGTTCCTGCTCACCGCCACCGACGGGCAGCTCAACGGTGGGGGCGGCTCCGACAGGTTCCGCATCAAGGTGTGGGACACGGCATCCGGTGACGTCGTCTACGACAACGTCGACGGCGCCTCCGATTCCGCCGACCCGCA
>JBKHXC010000449.1:0-1678 GCA_046566225.1 Acidimicrobiia bacterium | reverse complement strand
GCCCTGGTGGGCGAGCCGGTGGCGCCGCCCCCCGCCTCGGCCGACGTGGTGGTGTGCGGCGCGGTCGACGACGAGGTCAAGCGCTCGGCCGTGGCCGGCGCCGTGTGCCTGGTCCAGCCCTCGTACTTCGAGAGCTTCTCCATCGTGCTCCTGGAGGCGTGGGGCCTGGGGCGGCCGGTGGTGGTGAACGGGCGATGCGACGTCCTCGCCGGCCAGGTCCGCCGGGCCGGCGGGGGGATCGCCTACGCCGGCTTCCCGCAGTTCGAGGCGGCCCTCGACCTGCTGGCGGGGGACCCGGGTCTGGGCCGGCGGCTGGGCGCCGCCGGCCGGGCCCACGCCGCCGACCGGCACCGGTGGCCGGCGGTGCTCGACCGCTACGAGCGCCTGGTGGCCCGCGCCTGCCGGCGGGCGGGTCCCTGACGCCGGCCGGCGGCGCGGCGGGGAGGCGAGCCGCCCGGCGGCGGGGACGGCCTCACCCGGTGGGCCGGCTGGCGGCGGCGCCGACGATGGGGCTGTTGAGCCGGATCGACCCCGTGGAGCCGAAGAACCCGGCGTCGCCGAACGAGAAGATCCCCCCGTCGGCCGCCACCAGCCAGTACCCGCCCCCACCCGGGGTGGGGGCCATGGTCCGGATGGGCTGGTTGAGGCGGATGGCGCCGGTGGAGCCGAGGAACCGGGCGTCGCCGAAGGCGAAGATCCCCCCGTCGGCCGCCACCAGCCAGTACCCGCCCCCGCCGGGCGTGGGGGCCATCCCCACGATGGGGCTGTTGAGGCGGATGGCGCCGGTGGAGCCGAGGAAGGGGGCGTTGCCGAAGGCGAAGATCCCGCCGTCGGCCGCCACCAACCCGTAGCCGGCGGTGGGAGGCTTCACGGTGGCCGTCGACGGCGGCGCCCCCACGTGGTCGGGGGAGCGGCGCCACATGGGCCACGGCGGCGGGGTCCCCGGCGCGGCGGGCAGGGGGTGCACGGCCACCCGGCCGGGCTGGCCCAGCACCCGGCTGGCCACCACCAGCCGCCAGCCGAGGCCGCCCCCGAAGTCGGCCACCGCCGCCGAGTTCTGGTGGGCCCGGGCCCCGGAGACGGGGTCGAACAGGCGCCTGCCGTCGGGACCGTGGAGGAAGAAGAAGGCGCCGCCGTAGCCGATGGCCACGTCGTTGACGCCGTTGCCGTCGAAGTCGGCGATGACCGGCGTGGCGATCATCTCGCTGGTGTTGCCCTCCGCCGCGCCGGGGTTGACGTTCCACAGGCGCTGGCCGTCGCCCCGGAAGGCCCACACCTGGCCGGTGCTCGACGGCGGGCACTGGGCGCAGGTCCCCACCACCACCTCGGGCCGGCCGTCGCCGGTGACGTCGCCGATGACCGGGGAGCCGAACACGGGGCCGTTGGTCGCCTGGGGCCACCCCGGGACGGCTGAGCCGTCGTCGAGGTGGAAGGCGAACACCCGGCTGGTGTCGGCGTTGCGGTAGAAGAGCCCGGCCCCGATGACCAGCTCCATCCGGCCGTCGCCGTCGATGTCACCGACGGCCGGGCTGGACTGGAAGATCTCGCTGCGGCACACCCGCCAGAACTCCTGGCCGGCGCCCAGGAAGCGGAAGGCGCGGATGAAGCCCCCGGTGCAGCCCTGGAAGCCGCTGGCGTCGGTGCCGATGAAGATCTCGACCCTCCCGTCGCCGTCGAC
>JBKHXC010000448.1:0-10911 GCA_046566225.1 Acidimicrobiia bacterium | reverse complement strand
CCACCCCCGGCCCCGAGATGCCCCACTGGACCGAGCCCCCCAGCGGGGAGGTTCCCCGCATCCTGGAGGGCGACGAGGAGGGGGACGACCTCGACGCCTGGTCCGGCCTGTCGGGGCCCCGCTGGCGGGACCAGGACCGCGACTGGGACGACGCCGGGTTCGACGACGTCGCGTCCCTGGGTGGCGACGAGGCCCGCGTCGGCGCCCTCGACGACAGCCGCAGCGACCACTCGGACCTGTTCGAGTTCGACGAGCCCCAGCCGGAGGGGCCGGCGCCGGCGTGGCCGGCCGCCGTCACCACCTCCATCCGCACCCGCCAGGCGCCGCCCGCCCAGGAGGCGCCGCCCCGGCAGCCGGGGCGGCGGGACCTGCGCCGGGCCGTCCTCATCGGCACCGCGCTGGCCGCCGTCGCCCTCGCCGTGTTCAAGGCCGGGCCCGAGCCGGCCCTGGTCCTGGTGACCGGCGTGGTCACCCTGGCCGCCGCCGAGGCCTACGACGTGCTGCGCCGGGCGGGCTACCGCCCGGCCACCCTGCTGGGGCTCATCGCCACGGTGTCGCTGATGTTCGCCACCTACAGCGACGGGGTGACGGCCATCCCGCTGGTGATGGCGCTGACCGCCGTCTTCTCCTTCCTCTGGTACCTGTTCGGCGTCGTCCGGGCCCGTCCCACCGTGAACGTGGCGGTCACGCTGTTCGTGTTCATGTGGGTCGGGCTGCTGGGCTCGTTCGCCGCCCTCCTGCTGGCGATCCCCGACCGGGAGGGGATCGCCTTCCTCCTCGGGGCGGTGGTGGCCACCGCGGCCCACGACATCGGGGGGCTGTTCTTCGGCAGCCAGATGGGCAGCCGCCCGCTGGCCCCCGAGATCAGCCCCAACAAGACCATGGAGGGGCTGATCGGCGGCATGCTCTCGGCCGTGTTCGCCAGCGTGCTGTTCGTGGGCGTGCTCCCCGGCGTGCACCCCTGGACGGCGGGCACCGCCCTGGCCCTGGGATCATGGTGGCGGTGGTCGCCCCCCTCGGCGACCTGTGCGAGTCCATGCTCAAGCGGGACCTGGGCGTGAAGGACATGGGCTCGATCCTGCCCGGCCACGGGGGGGTCCTGGACCGCTTCGACGCCCTCCTCTTCGTCCTCCCCGCCACCTACTACCTGGTGCAGGTGCTCGACCTCGCATGACCGTCGCCGGCGCGAGCGGAGCCTGCCCGGCGAGCTCGACGGGGCGGAATTGACCACGACGGTGGCCCTGGTGGGCTCGACCGGCTCGATCGGCACCCAGGCGGTGGACGTGGTGCGGGCCCACCCGGGCCGGTACGAGGTGGTGGCCATCGGGGCCCGGTCGTCGGTGGACGCCCTGGCCGACCAGGCTGCCCTGCTGCGGCCGGCGGTGGTGGCGGTGGCCGATCCCGAGGCGGCGACGGCTCTGGCCGGGCGGCTGCCGGCGGGGACGGAGCTGTGGGCCGGCGAGGAGGCGCTGGCCGCCGTCGCCGGGCGGGCCGAGGTGGTCCTCAACTCGGTCGTCGGCTTCGCCGGGCTGCCGGTGACGCTGGCCGCCCTGGAGGCCGGCCGGCGCCTGGCGCTGGCCAACAAGGAGTCGCTGATCGCCGCCGGGCCCGTCGTCCAGGTGGCCCGGGCCACCCCCGGCGCCGAGATCCTCCCCGTGGACTCCGAGCACTCCGCCCTCCACCAGTGCCTGCGCTCCGGGCGGCGCGAGGAGGTCCGCCGCCTGCTGCTGACCGCCAGCGGGGGGCCGTTCCTCGGGCGGTCGGCGGAGGAGCTGGCCGGCGTGACGGTGGAGGACGCCCTGGCCCACCCCACCTGGGACATGGGCCCCAAGGTCACGATCGACTCGTCCACCCTCATGAACAAGGGCCTGGAGGTCATCGAGGCCCACGAGCTGTTCGGGATCGCCTACGACGCCATCGAGGTGCTGGTGCAGCCCCAGTCCGTCGTCCACTCCATGGTCGAGTTCACCGACGGGTCGACCATCGCCCAGCTGTCCCGGCCCGACATGCGCCTTCCCATCGCCTACGCCCTCGGCCACCCCGACCGGGCCCCGGTCGCCTTCGGGGCCATCGACTGGGCCCGGGTGGGCCGGCTCGACTTCGCCCCCCCCGACACGTCCACCTTCCGCTGCCTGGCCCTCGCCTACCAGGCCGGCCGCCGGGGTGGCACCGCCCCCGCCGTCCTCAACGCCGCCAACGAGGTGGCGGTGGCCGCCTTCCTCGACGGCCGGCTGCGGTGGAGCGACATCGCGGCCGTGATCGAGGACTGCCTGGACGCGGTGCCGGGAACGAAAGCCGACGGCCTCGGCGTTGTGCTGGAGGCCGACCGCAGCGCCCGGGACTGGGCGGGCGCGGCGGTGGAACGGAGATCGAGAGCCGCATGACCGACACGCAGACCCGGCCCGAGCGCGAGCGGCGGCCCGAGCCGACGCCCGCCGAGCAGCGGGCCGCCCTCATCCGCCTGGCGCTGGTCGTGGCCGCCGGGGTGGCGGCCGCCGTCCTCACCGGGACGACGAGCACGGTGGCGATCGTGGCCGCCATCATCGTGATGATCATGCTCCACGAGCTGGGGCACTTCGTCACCGCCAAGTGGGCGGGCATGAAGGTCACCGAGTACTTCCTCGGCTTCGGGCCCCGGCTGTGGTCGGTGCGGAAGGGCGAGACGGAGTACGGGGTCAAGGCCATCCCCGCCGGCGGCTACGTGAAGATCGTCGGCATGAGCAGCCTCGAGAAGGTCGACCCGGCCGACGAGGAGCGCACCTACCGCCAGAAGTCCTACCCCCGGCGCCTGTCGGTGGCGGTGGCCGGCTCGGCCGTCCACTTCGTCCTCGCCTTCCTGCTGCTGTTCACCCTCTTCGCCGTCGTGGGCGTGCCCGCCTACGACCGGGAGTTCACCATCGGCCAGATCAGCCGGCTGCGGTCGGGGCCCAGCCCGGCCGAGGAGGCGGGGCTCCAGGTGGGCGACACCGTGCTGGCCGTCGACGGCCGGCGCCTGAGCTGGGACGACGTGCCCGCCTACATCCGCAGCCGGCCCGGCCGGCCCGTGGTGTTCGAGGTGGAGCGGGACGGCCGCCGCCTGGAGCTCACCGCCACCCCGGTGGACCTCAGCACCGTGCAGGTCGACGGCGCTCCGGTGGTCGAGGACCCGGACCGGCCCGTCGGCTTCGTCGGCATCGGCCGGCCCATCTTCCCCATCGAGCGGTCCGACCCCGTCACCGCCCTGGGGCGCTCGACGGTCGGGCTGGGCCGGGCCACCGCCGACACGGTCAAGGCCCTGGCGACCATCTTCTCGCCCGGGGGCGCCACCTCCTACGGCCGCCAGCTGGTCGGCGATGTCGAGGGCGCCGAGGGGGAGAACCGGTTCCTGTCGCCGGTGGGCTTCGTGCGGGTGGCGTCTCAGGCGGCGGACACGGGGTGGCGCGAGGTGCTGACCCTGCTGCTGGCCATCAACGTGTTCGTGGGCGTGTTCAACATGATCCCGCTGCTGCCCCTCGACGGCGGCCACGTGGCCATCGCCACCTACGAGCGGATCCGCTCCCGGAAGGGCCGCCGGTACCACGCCGACATCGCCAAGGCCATGCCCATCTACTACATGGTGTTCCTGATGCTGGTGTTCCTCGGCATCTCGTCGCTGTACCTCGACATCGTCCGCCCCATCGGCAACCCGTTCCAGTAGAGGCACGCGTACGCTGGCCGGCGTGCTGATCGCCGCTCCCCGACGGCCGACCCGGCGGATCCAGGTCGGTTCGGTGCCCGTCGGCGGCGGGGCGCCGATCAGCGTGCAGTCGATGACGATCACCAAGACGGCGGACGTCGACGCCACCCTCGCCCAGGTGTACGCCCTGGCGGCGGCGGGCGCCGACATCGTGCGCTGCACCTGCAACGACCGGGCGGCGGCCGAGGGGCTGGCCCGCATCGTGCCCCGGTCCCCCGTGCCGATCGTCGCCGACGTGCACAACGACCACCGCATGGGCCTGGCCGCCCTGGAGGCCGGGGTCCACTGCCTGCGCCTCAACCCCGGGAACATCCGCCGCCCCGACCACATCCGCCTCATCGCCTCCGAGGCCCGGGACCGCAAGGTGCCGGTGCGGATCGGCGTCAACGCCGGGTCCCTCGACCGGGACCTCTACGCCCGCTACGGCGGCCCGACGCCCGAGGCGCTGGTGGAGTCGGCCATGATCGAGCTGGGCCTGTTCGCCGAGGTGGGCTTCGACGACGTGAAGATCTCCGTCAAGGCGTCCAGCGTCCCCCTCATGATCGAGGCCTACCGCCGGCTGGCCGGCACCGTCGACCACCCGCTGCACCTGGGCGTCACCGAGGCCGGCCCCCCGCCGGCCGGGCTGGTCAAGGGCACGGCGGGCATCGCCACCCTGCTGGCCGAGGGCATCGGGGACACCATCCGCTACTCGCTCACCGCCGACCCGGTGGAGGAGGCCAGGGCCGGCCGCCAGCTCCTGGAGGCGCTCAACCTGCGGGAGCGCAAGGGGGTCGACCTCATCGCCTGCCCGTCGTGCGGGCGGGCCGAGATCGACGTGATCCAGGTGGCCAAGGACGCCCAGGCCGCCTTCGAGGCCGAGGCGCTGCCCGTCCAGGTGGCCGTCATGGGCTGCGTGGTCACCGGGCCGGGCGAGGCCCGGGAGGCGGACCTGGGCATCGCCGCCGGCCGGCGGCGGGGGCACCTGTTCGTGAAGGGCAGGGTCGTGCGGGTCGTGGGCGAGGACGAGATGGTGGAGGCCCTGCTGGCCGAGGCCCGCCTGCTGGTCGAGCAGGGCGTGGACGCCCGGCTGGCGGCGGCCGACGAGGGCGCCGCCGCCGAGGCCGAGCGGGACCGGGCCGAGCTGCTCAGCCTCCAGGGCGAGGACGCCAACGCCAGCGAGGCGGCGGTCGAGCTCATCCGCAAATCGCTCGACGGGCGGTAGCCGCCGCCGTACAACTGGTGCCATGGGCGTGGAGCTGCGGGCCGTCACCGGGGAGGAGCTCGACGAGCTGGCGCGGGTCGACCACGCCGCCTTCGCCTCGGTGCCCGCGGATCCCGACCGCATCGCCGACGTCCACAAGGTGGTCGAGCTCGACCGCACCCGGGCCGTCTTCGAGGGCGGCCGCATGGTCGCCGCCTCCGCCGCCTTCTCCTTCGAGCTGACCCTCCCCGGCCTCGCCACCGTGCCGGTGGCCGCCGTCTCGCTGGTCGGCGTGCTGCCGACCCACCGCCGCCGCGGGCACCTCACCCGCATGATGGGCGCGCTGCTCGACGACGCCGCCGGCCGGGGCGAGGCGGTCGCCGTCCTCCTGGCGTCGGAGAGCCTCATCTACGGCCGCTTCGGCTACGGCGTGGCGTCGTCCCACGCGGCGGTCGAGATCGACACCCGCCACGCCGCCCTGCGGCCCTCCACCCCGGCCGACGCCGGCCGGGTCGTCCTGCTGGGCACCGAGGAGGCGGCCAAGGTGCTCCCGCCGGTCCTCGACGCCGCCCGCCGGAGCCAGCCGGGCGACCTGCGCCGGCCCCAGCCGTGGTGGGACGGCACCTTCCGCGATCCCGAGGGTGACCGGAGGGGGGCCAGCCCCCTGTTCTACGCCGTGCACGAGAGCTCGGCGGGGGAGGCCGACGGCTACGCCGCCTACCGGGTGAGGCACACGTGGGAGCACGGGCTGCCCGACGGCCGGGTGCTGGCGTCGGAGGTCGTGGGCCTGACGCCCGAGGCGGAGGCGGCCCTGTGGCGGTTCCTGCTCTCCCTCGACCTCGTCTCGGTGGTGGAGGCCGACCTGCGGCCGGTGGACGACCCCCTGCGCTGGATGCTGGCCGACCCCCGCCGCCTCCGGGTCACCATGGCCAGCGACATGCTCTGGGCCCGCCTGCTGGACGTGGCGGCCGCCCTCGCCGCCCGCCGCTACCGCGTCCCGGGCACGCTGGTGATCGACGTGGCCGACGCCTTCCGCCCCGACGCCGCCGGCCGGTACCGCCTCGACGGCGGCCCCGACGGCGCCGAGTGCCGCCGCACCACCGACGACGCCGACCTGTCGCTCACCGCCGAGGAGCTGGGCGCCCTGTACCTGGGCGGCACCGCGGCGTCGACCCTGGCCGCCGCCGGCCGGGTGGTCGAGCACCGCCCGGGGGCGCTGGCCGAGGCCGACGCCTTCCTGGGCGGCTCCCCGCTGCCGTTCTGCCGCACCCACTTCTAGTGCCCTGACCACAAGCTTTCGCCCCGTTCGCACCGGAAAGGTCCGTGGCCGCACTCGCCGCCGCAGGCGGCCGCTGCGGCTGCGGGCACCGAGCAGGGACAGGGCGGAGGCGGCGCGAGCTCCGCTCGCCCGCCGGAGCACGATCCAACTCGGCCGAATGGAGTGAGCGAAGCGAACGAACGAGGTCGACGGACGAGACCGGCGGGCGGCGGCGGGGCCCCGGTAGCCTCGGTCGCCGTGCGCATGTCCCGCCTGCTCCTCCGCACCCTGCGGGACGCCCCGTCGGACGCCGAGGCGGTGAGCCACCAGCTCCTGGTGCGGGCCGGCTACGTCCGCCGGGTGGCGTCGGGCATCTACACGTTCCTCCCCCTGGGGTGGCGGGTCCTGCAGAACGTCGAGCGGGTGGTGCGCGAGGAGATGGACGCGGCGGGGGCCCAGGAGATGCTGATGCCCATCGTCCACCCGGCCGAGCTGTGGGCCCAGACGGGGCGGCTGGAGACCATGGCCGACATCCTGTTCACCCTGGAGGGCAAGGGGGGCCGGTTCGTGCTGGCCCCCACCCACGAGGAGCTGGTGACGGCGACGGTGGCGGCCGAGGTCGACTCCTACCGCGACCTGCCGCTCAACGTGTACCAGATCCAGTTCAAGTACCGCGACGAGGCCCGCCCCCGCTTCGGCCTGCTGCGGGGCCGGGAGTTCATCATGAAGGACGCCTACTCCTTCGACGCCAGCCAGGAGGGGATGCGGGCCTCGTACCAGCTCATGTACGACGCCTACTGCCGGATCTTCGAGCGCCTGGGCCTGGGCTACACGCCGGTCGAGGCCGACGCCGGCGCCATCGGCGGCGACGTCAACCACGAGTTCATGGTGCCCAGCCCCATCGGCGAGGACCACTTCGCCCGCTGCACGAGGGGCGACTACGCGGCCAACGTGGAGGCCGCCACCGCCGGCGAGCGGCCGGCGGCCGAGCCGTCCGACGAGCCCCTGGCCGAGCACCACACGCCGGACCGGCCCGGCATCGACCTGGTCGTCGAGCTCTTCGCCGGGCGGGGCCTCACCGCCGCCGGGATGCTCAAGTGCCTGGCCATGGCCGACGCCGACGGGCGTCCCGTCGTGGTCCTCGTGCCCGGCGACCGCGACGTGCGCGTCCCCGCCGGCATGCGCCCGTTCGACGACGACGACTTCGCCCGCCACCCGGGGCTGGTGAAGGGCTACATCGGGCCCATGGGGCTGCGCCACGCCGGCGTGCGGGTCCTCGCCGACCACGCCGTGCGGGCGGGCGGTCCCTGGGTGACGGGCGCCAACCGGGCCGACCACCACGTGAGCGGCGCCACCCTGGGCCGCGACTTCGCGGTGGACGAGTGGGGGAGCTTCGCCACCGTGGCCGCCGGCGACCCCTGCCCCCGCTGCGGCGCCCCCCTGGAGGTGGTGCAGGCGGTGGAGGCCGGCCACACGTTCCAGCTCGGGCTCACCTACTCCACCAAGGTCCCCGGCGCCACGTTCAGCGACGAGGCGGGCGCCGAGCACCCCTACTGGATGGGCTGCTACGGGATCGGCATCAGCCGGGCCCCGGCGGTGGTCGCCGAGGAGCACCACGACGACGCCGGCCTGGTGTGGCCGGCCGAGGTGGCGCCCTACCGGGTCCACCTGCTCTCCCTGGGCGCCGGGCGCAGCCCCGAGGTGGCCGAGGCGGCCGAGCGCCTCTACGGCGAGCTGAGCGCGGCCGGCGTGTCCGTGCTCTACGACGACCGGGAGGCGTCGCCGGGGGTGAAGTTCGCCGACGCCGACCTGCTCGGCATGCCGACCCAGCTCATCGTCGGCGCCAAGGGGCTGGCCCGGGGCGTGGTCGAGCGCAAGGACCGGCGCACCGGCGGGCGCGACGAGCTCGCCCTGGACGGGGCGGCGGCGGCGGCGCTGGCGCCGTAGGCTGCCGCCCCCGGCCTGCCGGCCGGGGCCGCGATCGGCGCCGGGGATACGGCGCTATACTCGCGAGGCTGCATCGATCGATTTTTCGGTTCGGAGCGTGGGCGGGGGCCCACGCTTTTGTCTGTCGGACGAGAGGAGGATGGCGAGTGGACCCTGCGACACGGGTACGTGAGCTCGTGGAACCGGTGCTGGCCGCCGACGGCTTCGAGCTGGTGGACGCCCGGTTCTCCTCCGGTGCCCTGCAGATCTTCGTCGACCGTCCCGGCGGCGTCGACCTCGACGCCGTGGCCGTCGTCAGCACCACCGTGTCCGAGCTGCTCGACCGCCACGACCCGGTCCCCGGCCGCTACACCCTGGAGGTGTCCAGCCCCGGCGTCGAGCGGCCGCTGCGCCGCCCGGAGCACTTCCGGCGCTTCGTCGGGGCCACCGTCAAGGTGAAGACCCGGCCCGACGTGGCGGGGGAGCGCCGCCTGGAGGGCCCGCTGGAGGCGGCCGACGACGAGGGGATCGTGGTGGCCGGCCGGCGCCTGGCCTACGGCGACATCGAGCGGGCCCGCACCGTGTTCGAGTGGGGCCCGGCCCCCGGGCCGGGCAGGAAGCGGCCGGCGCCGGCGGCCGGCGGGAGGACGGGATCGTGAAGGGGAACTTCGAGTTCATGGAGGCGCTCCAGCTGGTGGCGCGCGAGAAGGGCATCGGCGTCGACACCCTCCTCGACGCGCTGGCCAACGCCCTGGTCGCCGCCTACAAGCGCATGCCCGACGCCGCCGAGGAGGCGGTCGTCACCATCGACCCCGAGAACATGGAGTTCCGCGTCTACGCCCAGGAGCTGGACGAGGACGGGACCGTCGTGCGGGAGTGGGACGACACGCCGGAGAACTTCGGGCGCATCGCCGCCCAGACGGCCAAGCAGGTGATCTTCCAGCGCATCCGCGAGGCCGAGCGCGACCTCAAGTACGAGGAGTACGCCGGGCGCGAGGGCGACATCGTCACCGGCATCATCCAGCAGAGCGACAACCGCTACACGCTGCTGGACCTGGGCAAGGTCGAGGCCCTGCTGCCCCAGGCCGAGCAGGTGCCCTACGAGCGGTACGAGCACGGCTCCCGCCTCAAGGCCTACATCGTGGAGGTGCGCAAGACCACCAAGGGGCCCCAGATCGTCGTCAGCCGCACCCACCCCGGGCTCATCAAGCGGCTCTTCGAGCTGGAGGTGCCCGAGATCAGCAGCGGGGTGGTGGAGATCAAGGCGGCCGCCCGCGAGCCCGGCCACCGCACCAAGATCGCGGTGTGGTCCAACGACGCCAACGTCGACCCCGTGGGGGCCTGCGTGGGCGCCCGCGGCGCCCGGGTGCGCATGGTCACCAACGAGCTGCGGGGCGAGAAGGTCGACATCGTGCCCTTCTCCGAGGACCCGGCCGAGTTCGTCATGCGGGCGCTCCAGCCGGCCAAGGTCAAAGAGGTCCGCCTCGACGACGAGACGGGGACCGCCACCGTGGTCGTGCACGACTACCAGCTGTCCCTCGCCATCGGCAAGGAGGGCCAGAACGCCCGCCTGGCGGCCCGCCTCACCGGATGGCGCGGCGACATCAAGAGCGAGACCCAGCTGGCGGAGGAGGAGGCCGGCTACGCCGGCGAGGAGTGGGCCGAGGGCGAGTGGGTGCGGGGCGAGGACGGCGAGATGGTGTGGCAGCCGGCCGAGGGCGGTGAGGCCATCTCCGCCGAGGAGTGGTCGCACGCCGGCGCCGAGCCCCCTCCCGGCGACCGCGCCCCCGCTCCCGGGGAGGGGGACGCGGTGGAACCCGCACCCGAGGCGGCGGCCGACGCGCCCCCCGGGGTGGCGAGCGACACGGCCCCCGAGGCGAGCGAGGCGCCCCCCGAGGCGGCGGCCGACGGCCAGGAGGCCATCGTGCTCCACGACGCGCCGGCCGGCGGCGGGCTCACCGAGGGCGGGGCCGACCGTCCCGAGGCGCCCGGCGACCTCGGCACCGCCGACGAGGTGGAGGCCCGGCCCGGCGTCACCTCCGCGGGGGAGCCCGCATAGTGGCCCGGCCACGCGTGGGCGAAGGGAACGAATGAGGTCGGAGCGATAGCGGCGCCCCGGCGCACCTGCGTCGGCTGCCGGCGGGTGGCCGCGCCCGGCGAGCTGGTGCGCGTCGTGCGTACCGGCGACGGCGGCCTGGCCGTCGGGCGATCGCTGCCGGGCCGGGGAGCGTGGCTGTGCGCCGGCTCGCCGGGCTGCATGGACCGGGCCGAGCGGCGGGGCGCGCTGACCAGGGCCCTCAAGGCCCCGATACGCCCCGAAGCGGTCGAGGGGCTTCGTGCCCAGCTCCGAGAACGTGCGAGGATGGAGGACTGCGGGATCCGCAGCTGAGAGAGGACAGAAGGACCAGTTGGCAAAGAAGATCCGCGTATACGAGCTCGCCCGCGAGCTCGGGCTGACGAACAAAGAGGCCCTCGACCTGTGCGTGATGCTCGGCATCGGGGTGAAGAGCCACTCCTCCAGCATCGAGGACGCCCAGGCCGACCGGGCCCGGCGCCGGGCCGACGCGGACGGCCTGCGCCGCCCCGTCCAGCCCGCCGAGGGGGCCAAGGAGCCCGGGGACGGCAAGGACGCCAAGGAGGAGAAGCCGGCGCCGGCGGGCGCCGACGCGCCGTCAGCGCCCGACGCCCCCGCCGACGGCGACCGGCACGGGCCCGGCGGCCGCGACCCCCGCCTCATCGTCAGCCGGCCCACGCCGCCCGAGCCGGTGGAGCCCCGGCCCGCCCCGGCCCCGGCCGCCCGGCCGTCGCCGTTCCCGCCGTCGTCGCCCC
>JBKHXC010000447.1:0-2658 GCA_046566225.1 Acidimicrobiia bacterium | reverse complement strand
CCGTGGTACGCCACCTACGGCAACCACGACGGCCTCCTCCAGGGCAACGCACCGGCCAACCCCGCCCTCTCCGCCGTGGCCACCGGCGGGCTGAAGGTGGTGGCACTTCCGGCCGGCCTCTCCCCCGGCGATCTGGCCAACGGGCTGGCCCGCGGGAACCCCGCGGCGCTGGCGGCGCTGGCCACCGCGCCGGCCAGGGTCGTGGCCGCGGACCCTGCCCGGCGGCCGGCATCGGTGGCGGACTGGGTCGAGGCACACCTGCGGTCGCCGGCGGTGCCGGGGCCCGCCGGCCACGGCCTCACCGACGCCCACCGGGCGGGCGGGCCCCTGCTCTTCTCGTTCCCGATCGCGCCGGGTGTGCTCGGCATCAGCCTCGACACCTGCGCGCGGGGCGGCAGCTCCGACGGCAACCTGTTCGAGGACCAGGTGGCGGCGGTCACCTCCATGCTGAAGGGGGCCAGCCGGGCTCACGGCGGCACCGACCAGCTGGTCGTGCTGTTCAGCCACCACAACCTCGCCACCCTCGACAACCCGGTCCCCGACCCGGCAAAGCCGCTGGTGCCCAGGGTCACGGCCGCCGCCTTCGAGGCGCGGCTGCACGAGTTCCCGAACGTGGTGCTGTGGGTGAACGGCCACAGCCACGAGAACCGGGTGACGCCGCATCCCCGGCCGGGCGGCGGCGGGTTCTGGGAGGTGCTCACCGCCGCTCATGTCGACTGGCCCCAGCAGGCCCGGATCGTCGAGCTGGCCGACAACGGCGACGGCACCCTGTCGATCTTCGGGACGTTGATCGAGCACACCGCGCCGGCCCGCCCCGGCGGCGTCGGCCCGGGGCGGGTCCTCGACCTGGCCGCGTGGAGCCGTGAGCTGTCGTTCAACGACCCCCAGGCCGACCTCGGCGCCCTCGGTGCGCCGGGCGACAGGAACGTCGAGCTGGTCCTGCCCGCCCCGTTCGACCTGCGGTCCCTGGCCGCCACCTCGTCGGGTGGGCGCACCGGATCGGCCGCGGGCGCCGGCGTCCGGGGCGAGCTGCCGGCGACGGGGCGCCCCAGCACCCACGCCCTCGCCGCCGCGGCCGTGACCGCCGCCGCGGCCGTGACCGGCCGCCGCCTGGCGGCCGGCGCCTCGCCCGAACCACGGGAAGCCGGAGACGCCCCGACTGCGGCTGGCTGAGGCGGCGGGCGCCGGCCCTAGGGTCGGGCGGCGTGGAGATCGAGCTGCGGGACGACGTGTACCGCCGACCTCTCTCCACGGCGCTCGACCGGCTCGGCCTGGGGCCGGGATGGACGTGCGTGGACGTGGGCGCCGGGGGTGGCGACGTGAGCGTGGCGCTGGCCCAGATGGTGGGTCGCGAGGGGCGGGTGTACGCGGTCGACGTCGACCCGCGCCGGCGGGACGAGATCGCTGCAATGGCTGCCGCCCACGCCCAGGTGCTCGCCCTCTCCCAGGCGGGCGAGACGCTGACGCTGCCAGAGCGGGTCGACCTGGCTTTCTGCCGGTTCCTCCTCATGCACGTGGTCGAGCCCCGGCTGGTGCTCCGCCGCATGGCCGGTGCCGTCAGGCCGGGCGGATGGGTGGTGGCCCAGGAGCCGATCACGCCCGCCGGCCGGATCGGGGGCCGGCCCCTGTCGATGGAGGGGGCCCGTGACCAGGACGTCGGCGCCGTCCTCCCCGCCCTGGTCCACGAGGCCGGGCTGGTGCTGGTCGACGCCTGGGCCGAGGCGCCGGCCGGCGCCGGCCCGGGGCCGGTGGCCGGGTACCTCGAGGTGATGACCGGCGTCGACCCGGGCGACGAACCCGTGGTCCTCCCCCCGCTGGTCACCGTCGTCGCCCAGCGCCCGGCCTGAGCGCAACGGGCGTAGGCGCACCAGCAGACCGTCGGGCTGGCCTCGTCCCGCGCGGCCGGCACCGGCGCCGCCGGCTCATCCACGGCCCCGTACGGCTCCGAAGGCGAAAAGAAGCCATCGACCCAAGGAGCCCTACAACCGTGAAGACCAAGCTCAAGCTCGCCGCCGGGATCAGCGCAGCGTTCGCGGCCGGAGCCCTGTTCGGGCCCCTGAACGGTGCCGGCGCTGGCCACAGCAACGCGCTCCTCGAGGCCGACCTTCGGGGCCGCAACGAGGTGGCGGCGAACGCGACCAGCAGCCGCAACGTCGGCGACCCCAACGGGCGGGGCGAGGCCTACGTCTTCGGCGTCGACAACGACCCCACGACGCTCTGCTACGTCCTCACGGTCGAGAAGATCGCGCCGGCGACGGCCGCCCACATCCACGAGGGCGCACCCGGCGAGAACGGTCCCGTGGTGGCCAACCTGGCGGCTCCGGCCGACGGCAACGCCGCCGACTGCCTGACCGAGGGCGAGACCGGCCCCGGCACGACGCCCAAGTTCCCGACAGGCGAGGCTGGGATCGTCCAGGACATCCTGGCGAACCCGGGCGACTACTACGTGAACGTCCACAACGCCGAGCACCCCGGTGGCGCCATCCGGGGCCAGCTGAGGGCCCAGGGCTGAGAACACCGGGTCGGCTGGTGGGCCCCAGCCCGCCAGCCGGCCTCAGGGGCCGAGCCTCGACGACCTCCAGGCCGACACCGCCTGAGGATCACCGATGGCTTCGACCCCGGCGCCGCTTCGGCCGAACAGCGCCAGCAGCAGCTCGC
>JBKHXC010000446.1:0-4360 GCA_046566225.1 Acidimicrobiia bacterium | reverse complement strand
TCTGCCGCCGGGCCGGAGCACGGCTGGCTCGGCGAGGAACCTCCGGTTCCGAGCCGATGGTCACGGCGCCCCCTCCGACGCGCCCACCGCCACGTCGAGGAAGGCGCACAGCAGGTGGACGGCGACGAGGTGCGCCTCCTGGACGGTGGCGGTGTCGGCGGCGTCCACGCACAGGGCGTCGTGGGAGCGGGCGGCCAGGGCGTTGGGCCGGCGGCCGGTCAGCGACCACACCCGCAGCCCGCACGCCGCCCCCGCCTCGGCGGCGGCGACCACGTTGGGGCTCCCCCCCGAGGTGGACAGGGCGACGAGGACGTCGCCCGGACGGCCGTGGGCCCGCACCTGGCGGGCGAACGCCTCCTCGGCGCCGTAGTCGTTGGTGATGGCGGTGAGGCACGACGTCTCGGCGTGGAGGGCGAGGGCGCTGAACGGGGGCCGGTCGTCGCGGTAGCGCCCGACCAGCTCGGCGGTGAGGTGCTGGGCCTGGGCCGCGCTGCCGCCGTTGCCGGCGGCCAGCAGCCGCCCGCCGCCGCTCAGCACGCCGGCCAGCACGCCCGCCCACCCCCGCAGGCGGGGCAGCTCGGCGTCGAGCCCGCCGAGGGCCCGCACCAGGGCGTCGAGGTGGCGGCGGCCGGTGTTGAGCGGTCGCAGGGCGGTGCCGGTGGTGGTCACGACCGCGCCGCTCCCGTGGCCAGCGCCGGGCGGTCCAGCAGGTCGGCGTAGGTCTCCATGGTCCGGGCCGCCACCGTGTCCCACCCGTAATGGGTGCGGGCCCGGCGGGCGCCCGCCTCGCCCATCCGGCGCCGGCGGCCGGGATCGGCCAGGAGCGCGGCCAGCACCGGGCCGAGCACGTCCGGGCGGCGGGGCGGGACGTGCACGCCGGTCCTTCCGTCGACCACCGTGTCCACCAGCCCGCCCACCGCCGAGGCGACGACGGGGACGCCGCACGCCATGGCCTCCAGCGGCACGATGCCGAACGGCTCGTACCACGGCACGCACACGACCACGTCGGCCGAGCGCAGCAGGGCGGGGAGCTCGGTCCGGTCGACCTGGCCCCGCAGCTCGACGCGGTCGGCGACGCCGGCCGCCCGGGCCAGCCGGTCCAGCCGGCGCACCTCGGGGTCCGACGCCAGGCAGGCGGCCGGCGGCCCGCCCGCCACCACCAGCTCGGCGCCGGGCACGGTCGGCAGGGCGGCGACCACGTTGCCGATCCCCTTGCGCTCCACCAGCCGGCTCACCACCACGATGCGGTGGAGGCCGGCGGGCCGGGCCTCGGCCTCCCCGTCGGGCGAGAAGGTGGAAAGGTCGACGCCGCAGGGGATCACCGACACCCGGTCGGCGGGCGCCCCCATGGCCAGCAGCTCGCGCACCTCGTCGGTGCAGGTGGCGACGGTGTGCACGGCGCGGCGCGCCACCATGGCCTCGGCCAGTCGCCGGGCCGGGGGGCTGGTGTCCTTGTTGCCCTGGTGACGGCGCTTCACCGTGCCCAGGGCGTGGAAGGTCTGCACCACGGGGATGCCGAGGGGCTCGGCGGCGGCCAGCGACGCCACGCCCGACATCCAGAAGTGGGCGTGCACCACGTCGGGGGGCCGCCTCGCCCACACCCGGCGCAGGTCGGCGGCGAAGTCGGCCATGTACCCGAACAGGTCGTCCTTGGGGACGGGGGCGGCGGGGCCGGCGTCGACGTGGTCGACGGTGACGCCGCCCGCCAGGTGGACCCGGCGGCGCAGGCCGGGGTGGTCCCGGCGGGTGTGGACCACCACCTCCGCCCCCAGCCGGCCCAGCCCCCGGGCCAGCGCCGCCACGTGCACGTTCTGGCCCCCGGCGTCCACGCCGCCCAGGGTGGCCAGGGGGCTGGCGTGCTCGGACACCATGGCCACCCGCATCCGGCTCACGCGGCGCACGGGGCCACCTCCTCGAGCACCGCGTCCCAGTCGGCCAGGAACCGCCCGAGGCCGAACCGGGCCAGGGCCTCCTCGCGTGCCGCCTTGCCCATCATCGTCGCCTCCTCGGGGTCGGCGGCCAGCCGGCGCAGGGCGCCGGCCAGCACCTCGGGATCGTTCGACACCACGCCGGCCTGGGGCGGCACGGCGGCGGGCACCTCGGTGGTGGCCAGGGCCACGACCGGCATGCCCAGGTGCATGGCCTCGAGCAGCGACAGGCCCAGCGAGGTCCAGCGCACCGGGTGCAGGTAGGCCCGCCGCCGGGCCAGCCGGGCGTGCAGCTCGTGCTGGGGGACGTCGGCGCCGCCCAGCGCCTCCGTCGCCATCCCGAACAGGTCGACGGGCACGCCCGACGCCGCGGCCAGGGGCCCGAGGAGGTCGGTCCCCGTCACCCGGCCCCGGCGCACCGGCTCGTTCACCACCGCCGCCGCCCGCTCCAGCTCGCCCGTGTAGCGGTACCCGGGGTCCACCACCCCGTGCTCCACCACCCGCACCGGGCTCGTCCCGGCGTCCCACATGAGGGCGTTGAACCGGGTCACGTGCACGACGGTGACCCCCGGCCGGTCGGCCGCCGGGTGGCGCATGGCGTTGACCGGCCCCTGGGGCGCGTTGTGCTCCAGGTACACCGCCGGCACGTCCACCCCGGGCCGGCGACCGCCCAGCCACGTCTCGGCCAGGTGGTCCAGCTCCACCGGGCGCTGGAGGACGACCACGTCGACGTCGGCCGCCGCCGCCTCCGCCGGGCCCACCTCCACCGCCGACGCCGGCCAGTCCCACGTGCGGGCCCGGCCCCGCCCATCGGGGCCCCGCCGGGGCAGGGTGGGGATGAGGTACCGGTGGGGGCCCTGCACCAGGGCGGTGGTGTACGACCCGTGCACGTGCCAGACGAGCACGCGCACTAGGCGGCCACCTCCCGGGCGGCCACCACCCGGTCCACCGCGGCCACCACCTCGTCGACCTCGACGGCGCCCAGGCACGGATGGCCCTCGTAGGGGCAGGCCCGGGCCCGGCAGCCGGCGCAGGCGACGCCCTGGTCGCCGAGCAGCACGTGGGGGACGCCCCACGGGCGCCAGCGGGCGGCGGGCACGGTGGGGGCGAACAGCGAGACCACCGGCGTGCCCACCGCCGCCGCCAGGTGGGCGGGACCGGTGTTGCCCACGACCACGGCGTCGGCGCCGGCCAGCACCTCGGCCAGCCCCCGGTGGTCGGTGCGACCGGCCAGGTCGACGACCCCCGGCGCGGCGGAGGCCACCCGGGCCGCCAGCGCCCGCTCCGACGGCCCGCCGGTGACCACCACGGCCCGGCCGGCCGCCGCCAGGGCGGCCACCAGGGCCCGGTTGCGCTCCGGCCCCCACGCCCGGGCGGGGACCGACGCCCCCGGGTGCACGACCACGTAGGCCCCGTCGGGCAGCCCCTCGGGAGGGGCGCCGGCGGGGCGGCGGACGCCCAGCCGGCCGTCGTCGCCGGGCAGCAGGCGGTGGCCGAGGGCGGCGGCCAGGCTCAGGTTGCGCTCCACCTCGTGCACGTCGTCGGGCACGGCGTGGCGCACGTCCAGCAGCGAGCCCGGGTAGTCCACGCTGATCGCGCCGATCCGGCGGACCCCGGCCATGCGCAGGAGCAGGGCCAGGGGCAGGGCCGACTGGTGGAAGGAGGTGAGCACCATGGCCTCGTCGGGACCGGCGGCGCGGACGCGGTCGACCAGGCCGAGCACCTCGGCGCCGTCCACGGGCGGCGGGTCGGCCGGCACCCAGGGGGCCAGGAAGGCCACCACCTCGTCCACTCCGGGCAGCAGGCGGGCCACGGGGGCGGCGGTGGGGCTGCACAGGAACGAGACCTGCGCCCCCGAGGCGGCCACCGCCCGCACCGCCGGGCCGGCCAGGAGGACGTCGCCGTCGCCGTCGAGGCGGGCCACCAGCACGTGGCGGCGGCCCGTCACCGGGCCTCCGGCCGGGCCGGGCGGGGGGCGCCGGCGCCCAGCAGCAGGTCGACGGCGGCCCCCAGGTCGGCGGCCACCTCGGGGGCGGACGCCACCTCGGCGGGCAGGGTGGCGGCGGTGGGGACGAGCACGCCCCGGGCGCCGGCGGACCGGGCGGCCTCCACGTCGGCGCCGATGTCGCCGATCACCGCCACCCCGGCGGGGTCGACGCCCAGGGCGGCGGCCGCCTCCAGCACCAGGCCGGGACGGGGCTTGCGGCACCGGCAGCCGTCGTCGGGGCCGTGCGGGCACACCGCCCACGGGCCCAGGGGGCCCAGCAGCTCCTCGACCCGCCGGTTCACGGCCTGCACCTGGGCCGGGGTCAGCACGCCCCGGGCCACGCCGCTCTGGTTGGACACCACGCCCACGGGGATGCCGGCGGCCCGCAGGCGCTCCACCGCCTCCCGGGCCCCGGGGACGGGCGACACCAGGGCCGGGTCGCCGT
>JBKHXC010000445.1:0-4525 GCA_046566225.1 Acidimicrobiia bacterium | reverse complement strand
CTGCGACGCTGACCAGCCGAGGAGACCCCCGTGGATTCCGTGATCTATTTCTTCCGCCGCTCGCGGCTGGCCCGGGTGGGCCTGTCGGCGCTGTCGGTGGTGCTGTTCTGCTCGGCGGTCGGCCTCCTCGGCTACCCCGTCTACACGAACTTCTACCAGGGGCGGGTCCAGGACCGGCTCGACAAGCAGATCGCCAGCCCGGCGCACGTGGAGAAGTACAAGGCCCGGACACTGGAGGACGGCGACGCCCTCACCCGGCTCAAGATCCCCTCCCTCGGCGTCGACGTGGTCGTCGTGGAGGGGACGTCGGCCAGCGCCCTGCGGGCCGGGGCGGGGCACTACCCCAAGACGCCCCTGCCGTGCGAGCCGGGCAACGTGGCGATCGCCGGGCACCGCACCACCTACGGCAAGCCGTTCGCCAACATCGACCGGATGAAGACGGGGGACACCATCATCCTCGAGACGCCGATCGGGTCGTGCACCTACGAGGTGGACCGGGCGCCGTACATCGTCAAGCCCACCGACTTCTCGGTGGTGGCCAACGACCCGGCGTCGAGCGCCCTCACGCTCACGACGTGCCACCCCAAGGGCTCGGCCAAGGAGCGCCTGATCGTCAAGGCCAAGATCACCGCCGGGCCCCCGGACAAGGCATGACGAACCGCCGACCGCGCCCGCACGAGCGGCGCCACGTAGGGCATCCTGGACGGGATGGTGGGCCGATGAAGGCACTTCGGCGAGCGGCGGTCGCCGGTGGCTCGGCCGCGCTCCTCGTGCTCGGGGCGGCGGGCCCCGCCTGGGCCCACCCCGCCAAGCCCGTGATCACCGGGCCCCGGGGCACCCAGGGGCAGGCGGCCAACACCATCGAGGCCACCGTCGACCCGGGCCACAGCACCCTCACCTCGGCCAGCGTCAGCATCACCCGGGTGGGCAGCTCGGCCAAGCCGGTGGTGGTGAGCACGACGCCGGGGCCGTCCATGCGGTTCGGCGTCACGCTGTCGCTCAACGGCACCTACCGGGCCACCGTCAGCGTCGGCTGGGAGGACCCCTCCCTCCCCTTCGTCCGCCCCGAGACCGGCACGACGAGCAGCGACCCCCACGAGTTCAAGGTGGCGGCGCCGCCGGCCCGGCCCACCGGCGTCGCCGCCGCCGTGGACGACGCCAGCCGAGAGGTCACCGTGAGGTGGGAGAAGAACGGCGAGGCCGACATGCGCCGCTACGAGGTGCGGCGCTCGCACAACGGCGGAGACTTCGCCCGGGCCGGCTTCGTGGACCACCCCGACACCAGCTTCGTCGACGCCTCCACCGCCGGCGCCGGCGGCGACTACCGCTACATCGTCGTCGCCTACCGCGCCGGGGTGGACTCCGCCGTGGGCTCCCAGGTCGCCTCCGATCCCTCGCCGGCGTCCACCGCCAAGGTGCCGGACCCGCCGCCGCCGCCGACCACGGCGCCCGCCGCGCCGGAGACCGCCGTGGCCGGCGACCAGTCCACGCCGGCCACCACCGCGGCGGGAACCGCCACCACCACCACGGCGGCGGGCACCAGCCCGGGCTCGATCGCCACCCCCGGCCGGGTGGACCTGGGCGGGTTCGACAACGTGCGGTCCCGCACGCCCCGCCCGGCGACGCCCCGCACCGTCTCCCTTCCCGACCCCGGGTTCCAGGGCACGCTGCCCTTCGACGTGCCGGCCGGCGGCGAGGGTGGCGAGGCGGTGGAGGGGGGCGACGTCGGCGAGCTCGCCGCCGACGACCCCGACGTCCGGGAGCTGGGCGAGGAGGACGCCAGCGCCGACCGCCAGCGGTCCCTGGCCCTGTTCGCCGGCGGCCTGCTCGCCACCGTGCTGCTGATGCACGTGCTGTGGGTCAAGGGCGAGGTCAAGCGGGTGCCGCTCGAGGCGGTGGCGCCCGAGGGCCCGCCCCCCGCCGGCCGCGACCCGCGCCCGGGCCGGGCCGGGCCGGGCAAGGCCGCCGCCGGAGCCGCCAAGGCGGCCAGGGCCGGGCGGCCGGCGACGGCGGAGTGGTTCGTGCCCGACCTCGGCGTCGACGACGGCGCCGACCGGGCCCGGGCGACCTCGGGCGCCGAGCGCAAGGCCTCCTGACCTCCTGGCCCGGGCCGCCGGCCGGCTCGCCCCGGCCGCGGCCGGGCCGGGCGCGATGCTTGCCGGGCCGGCACGCGGGTAGGTTGCAGGCCGACGCCGGCGGCGCGCCCGCGCCGAGGAGGAAGGGGCTCACATGGATCTCGGTCTCGACGTCACCGAGCACGGCGCCACGACGGTGCTCGCCGTGCGGGGGGAGGTCGACGTGTACACGGCCCCTCGCCTCCGCGAGAAGCTCGTCGAGTTGGTGAGCCAGGGCAAGCACAACATCGTCGTCGACCTGGAGGCGGTCGACTTCCTCGACTCCACCGGGCTGGGCGTGCTGGTGGGGGGCCTCAAGCGGCTGCGCAGCCACGACGGCGACCTCAGCCTGGTGTGCACCCAGCACCGCATCCTCAAGGTGTTCGAGATCACCGGGCTCACCAAGGTCTTCACCATCCACGACTCGGTCGACGCCGCCGTCGCCGGCTAGGGCGCCGGCCCCGTAGCGGTGGACGACGCCGCCGAACCCGTCATCGAGCTGGAGCTCCCCGCCCGGGCCGAGTACGTCGGGCTGGCCCGCCTCGTCGTGTCCTCCCTGGCGTCGGCCCGGCGGGCGCTGGCCGACGACCGCCTGGACGACCTCAAGCTGGCCGTGTCCGAGGCGTGCACCAACGCCATCGAGGCCCACGTGGACCGCGCCGTCGACGACCGGGTCATGGTCCGGTGGTCGGAGCGGGGCGACCGCCTGGAGGTCCGGATCGAGGACCGGGGCGCCGGCTTCGACCCGTCGCAGCTTCCCGAGCACCCGCCCGTCACCGATCCCGAGCGGCTCAACTTCGAGCGGGGCCTGGGCATCCCGCTGATCCGTACACTGGTCGACGACGTGGCCTTCGACCCCTCGGAGTCGGGGACGTCGGTGCGGATCACCATGTTCTGCGGCCCGGCCGGCGACGTCGACGGCGACAGCAGCGACGACTAGTACCCTGGCCGCCACGGGCCTTTCGCCGGTTCGCAGCCCAAGGGTCCGTGGCCGCACGACGAGGAGGGCGCCATGGCGCTCAAGGATGCGCTCAAGCGGTTCACCACGCCGGTCAGCGAGCTCGACCGCGACCGGCTGCGGGAGTTCTGCGCCCAGTTCGACGACGCCACCTGCATCGGCGACGCCCGGCCGCGCGAGGAGGTCACCGTGGTGGGGGAGATCACCAGCGTGCGCATCGTCCCCCGCCCCGACGGCTCGTCGTGGCTGGAGGCGACGGTCAAGGACGGCACGGGGTCGATGGTCGCCATGTGGACGGGGCGCACCCGCATCGCCGGCATCCGCGCCGGCCGGCGCCTCATGGTCACCGGCCGGGGCGCCCCCAAGGGCAAGGGCGGCCGCCTGGTGATCACCAACCCCCACTACGAGCTGCTGGCCTAGTGCGTCGACCTCTTGCCGCTGCGAACGCGGCAGAGGTTGGTGGCCACGGGATCAGCCGCCCTCAGCGCCCGACCAGGATCCGGCGCACCGCCTCCTCCGACTCCGGCGTCACCAGCGCCAGCACCTCGTCGCCGGCGTCGAGCACGGTGTCGCCCCGGGGGACGATCACGTGGCTCTCGCGGACGACGGCCACCAGGGTGGCGTCGCGGGGGATGCCCAGGTCCCGGATGGCCTGCTTGGCCGCCGGGGAGTCGTCGGCCAGGGTGACCTCCACCAGCTGGGCGTCGCGGAACTGGAGCAGCCGCACCAGCGAGCCCACCGACACCGCCTCCTCGACCAGGGCGGTCAGCAGGTGGGGGGTGGACACGGACACGTCCACGCCCCAGGACTCGTTGAACAGCCAGTAGTTCTTGGGGTGGTTGACCCGGGCCACGACCCGGGGGACGGCGAACTCCTGCTTGGCCAGCAGCGACACGACCAGGTTGTCCTCGTCGTCGCCGGTGGCGGCCACCACCACCTCGGCCGCCGCCAGCCCCGCCTCGTGGAGGTTGGTCACCTCGCAGGCGTCGCCCAGGTACCACTGCACGTCCACGGTGGGCGAGACCCGGGCGACGACGTCGGGGTCCTGCTCGATGATGAGGACGTCGTGGCCGGCGGCCTTGAGATCGGCGGCGATGTAGGTGCCCACGTTCCCGCCGCCGGCGATGGCCACCTTCATCACGCCCCTCCCTCGCCGTCGCCGGCCGTGAGCCGGCCCTCCAGCTCCTCCAGGTGCTCGCGGGCCACGAGGATGTGGAGGATGTCGCCCTCCTGGCCGACGACGCCGGGGCCGACCAGGCGGGCCGTCCCCGCCCGGTTCACCGCCGCCACCCGGAACCTCCCGGGACGCCCCAGGCGCGACAGGCGGGCGCCGGCCCAGGCGTCGGGCAGCGCCCGCTCCACCATGGAGACGCCCCCCGACGGGTCGGCCCACTCGACCACCGACAGGCCGGGGAACAGGCGGCGCAGGACCTGGTCGGTGGTCCACTGCACC
>JBKHXC010000444.1:0-6561 GCA_046566225.1 Acidimicrobiia bacterium | reverse complement strand
CCGCCGCCACCGTGGTGGTCGCCCAGGGCGGCGACGCCCCGTCGGAGCTGCGCACGGCCTCCGGGGCCACCACCCCGACGACCGCCGCGGCGCGGCCCGGGCCGTCCGCTGCCGGCGCACCCACCGGCGCCCACGACCTGTCGCCCGGCGGCTCCCAGCTGGCCTCTCCGGGGATCGGGCCGACCGACGCCCCCGCCGCCGCCTCGGCGCCGCCCCGGCCGTCCCCGCCCCGGCAGACCACCGTCGTCAACCCGCTCCGGTTGGGCCTGGTCGTTCCCACCAGCGGGGCCATGGCCGCTGAGGGCTCCGAGGTCGCCGCCGTGGTGCGCCAGCGGGTGGACGCCGCCAACGCCGCCGGTGGCGTGGCCGGCGTGCCCGTGGTCCTGGCCACCGCGCCCGCCGAGGACCCCGGTGCGGTGGCCGCCCTGGCCGGCAGGGTCGACGCCCTGGTCGGCGGCTTCGGCGTGGCCGCCGCCCCCGAGGGCGTCCCGTGGCTGCTCCCGGCCGACCCCGCCATCGCCGGGCCCGGCGTGGTCCCCGCCGAGCTGGCGTCGCGAGTGGCCGGCGGCGAGCTGGCCACCGTCCTGCGCCGCCAGGGCCTCAACGGGGTCGTCGGCGTGGTGGTCGGCGCCGGCCCCGACGCCGCCCTCGGCGCCGGGCTGGCCAGCCGGACCGCCACCACCACGGTGAGCGCCCGGGAGGGCACCAGCTGCGTGCCCGAGGTCAGCGCCCTGCGCCGGGCCGGCGCCGCCGCCCTCGCCGTCGCCGGGCCGCCCGACCTGGCGGCCCGGTGCATGAAGGCGGCGTTCCAGGTCCTGTGGCTGCCCCCCTTCGGCACGGTGCTGGCCCCGTCGGCGGCCTACGCCGGGCTCCACGCCATGCCCGAGGCGCTGGGCGCCCGCACGGTGCTCGGCCTGCCCTGGCCTACCTCGGACACGCCGGGCGCCGCCCGGTTCCGCTCCACCACCCGCTCGACGTCGTACCGGGCGCTGGTCTCGTACGCGGCGACCGAGCTCGCCATCGAGGTGGCCCGCCAGAAGGGCGGGATCTCCGTCGACGCCGTGCGCCAGGGCACGTGGCGCAGCGACCTGTTCGACATGGAGGGGCTCGAGACCCGGGTCAACAACCTCGTCGCCGCCTTCCTCGGCACCTGGCTCAGCCGGCTGGGCTGAGCGCACCGGCGCGACCGGAACCGCCGCGGGCGGGAGAACGGTCTCGCCGCGGCCAGGGCCACCAGGGCCACGGCCACGCAGCCGGGGCCGGCGGCCCGCAGCGGCCCCGGGGAGGACGTCCCGTTCGTCCTCGACGCCAAGACCCTGGAGGCGGGCGGCAACTTCACGTTCGACACCCGCGCCGGCGCCCTCCACATCATTGCCGAGCCGGCCGGGACCAAGGGCTGCGACGATCCCGTGGCCAAGGCCACGCCGGTGGACCTCGGTGAGGGCCTCGTCGTCCGCATCTGCTCGCCCGACGATCTCATCCGCATGAAGCGGGGCGCGGGCCGGCCCAAGGACCGCATCGAGCTGGAGACACTGGCCGCCGTCCGGGGGGAATCGGACCGCAGGCACCGGTAGGTCGGGAGGAACCGCTCGGTTCCGGCCTACGCCACCCCCAGCGCCGACCGCAGGAAGGCCAGGAGCTGGTCGCGGCGACGCACCAGGTCCCGGGCGGTGGGCTCGAAGCCCAGCGCCCGCAGCACCTCCACCTCGGTGGCCATGCCCAGCACGGCCGAGTAGGCGGCCAGCAGCACCATACGGGGGTCCTGGGCCCGCATGCGGCCGGCGGCCATCTCGTCGGCCAGGAACCCGGTGGCCCGGGCCATCAGCGGCTCCACCGCGGCCAGCAGGCGGGTGGCGGCGGGCGGGCCGAGGCGGCTGGCCTCCCGCACCACGCCCAGCAGCTCGGGGCGGCGCACCGACACCCGGAACACCGACGTGACGATGCGCTCCACCCGGTCCCAGCCCCCGCCGGCCCGGGCGAGGGCCCGCTCGAGCACCGCCGCCAGCTCGGCGGCCGTGCGGTCGATGACCGCCTCCAGGAGGGCGTCCTTGCTCGGGTACCAGTAGAGGATGGTCTGCTTGCGCAGGCCGAGGCTCTTGGCCAGGGCGTCCAGCGACGTCGCCTCGTAGCCCCGGGTGCCGAACGACTCGACGGCGGCGGCGAGCACCCGCTCCCCCGTCGTGGACGTCATCGACGGCGATGGTAGGCGATGCGGTGGCTCCGTCTACCAAATGGTAGACATGGGCGCCGTGATCCCCGAGGCCCTGGCCGGCAAGCGCGTCGGCGTCACCGGCGCCACCGGCTTCCTGGGCACCGCCCTGGTCGAGCGCCTCCTGCGGGCCGTGCCCGGCTGCGTGGTGGTGGTGGTGGTGCGCCCGGGGAAGCGGACGCCGGCGGCCGAGCGGGTGCGCCGGGAGGTCCTGCGCAACGACTGCTTCGACCGCCTCCGCGCCGAGTGGGGCGACCGCTTCGACGCCGAGGTCGACCGCCGCCTGACGGTGGTGGCGGGGGACGTGGCCGTCGACGGGCTGGGCCTCGACGGCGCCGGGGCCGCCGCCCTGCGGTCGTGCGACGTGGTGGTCCACTCGGCGGCCTCGGTCAGCTTCGACTCGCCCCTGGACGCCGCCGTGGAGGTCAACCTCCTGGGCCCCTCCCGGGTGGCGCAGGTGCTGGCCGGGGGCGACGGGCCGCCCGGCCACCTGGTGGCGGTGTCCACCGCCTACGTGGCCGGCACCCGCCGGGGCGACGCCCCCGAGGCCCTCCTCGCCGACACCCCGTTCGCCATCGACGTCGACTGGCGGGCCGAGGTCGCCGCCGCCCGCCAGGCCCGCTCCGACGCCGACGCCGAGAGCCGCCGCCCCGAGCGCCTGGCCGCCTTCGCCAAGCAGGCCCGCTCGGAGCTGGGCGCCGCCGGCGGGCCCCTGCTGGCCGACAAGCTGGAGAAGCTGCGGGGCGAGTGGGTGCGCGACCGCATGGTCCAGGCCGGCAAGTCCCGCGCCCACTCCCTCGGCTGGCCCGACGCCTACGCCTACACCAAGGCCCTGGGCGAGCGGGCCACCCTCGCCACCCGGGCCGACGTGCCCCTCACCATCGTGCGCCCCTCGATCATCGAGTCGGCCCTCGCCGACCCCCGTCCCGGGTGGATCCGGGGCTTCCGCATGGCCGAGCCGGTGATCATCTCCTACGGGCGGGGCCTGCTGAAGGAGTTCCCCGGCATCCCCGAGGGCGTGGTGGACGTCATCCCGGTGGACTTTGTGGTGGCGGCCATCATCGCCGTCGCCGCCCGGGGGCCCGACCCCGCCGGCCCCGACGTCGTCCAGGTGGCGTCCGGGTGGCGCAACCCGCTGCGCTACCGCCGCCTGGTCCGCCTGGTGCAGTCGTGGTTCGAGGAGCACCCCCTCTACGACGCCGACGGCCAGCCCATCGTCGTGCCCGAGTGGCAGTTCCCGGGCCGGGGGCGGGTGCAGCGCCAGCTCCAGCGGGCCACCAAGGCCCTCTCCACCGCCGAGAGGGTGGTCACCACCCTCCCCATCCGGGGCAGGCAGGCGGAGCTGTCGGGCCGGCTGGAGGACCGGCGCAGCCAGGCCGAGCGGGCCCTGGGCTACGTCGAGCTGTACGGCGCCTACGCCGAGACCGAGGCGGTGTTCCGGGTCGACCGGCTGCTCGCCCTGTTCGACGCCCTGCCCGGCCACGACCGGGCGGCGTTCAACTTCGACCCCGCGGTCATCGACTGGCGCCACTTCGTGCAGGACGTGCACCTGCCGTCGATCGTGGCCCAGGCCCGGGTGCGCACCACGCCGGGGAAGCGCAAGGGCCCCTCGCGTGAGGACCGCGGCCGCCGGGCCGTGCTGTCGCCCCACCGCCACCTGGCGGCGTTCGACCTGGAGAACACCCTGATCGCCTCCAACGTGGTCGAGTCCTACGCCTGGCTGGCCACCCGCCACCTGCCCGTGGACGAGCGGGTGCGCTTCGTGATCCGGACCGTGCGGGAGGCGCCCACCCTGCTGGCCCTCGACCGCAGGGACCGGGGGGACTTCCTGCGCCACTTCTACCGGCGCTACGAGGGGGCGTCCGAGCGCCGGGTGCGCGAGGACGCCTGGCTCATGTTCTCCGACCTGATCCTGGAGAAGGCGTTCCCGGCCGGCATCCGCCGGGTGCGCGAGCACCGCGCCCTCGGGCACCGCACCCTGCTCATCACCGGCGCCCTCGACTTCGCCGTCGAGCCCCTGCGCCCGCTGTTCGACGACATCGTCTGCGCCCGCCTGGGCACCGACGGCGAGGGCCGCCTCACCGGCGAGCTGCTGGCCGGGCCCCCCACCGGCGAGGCCCGGGCCCTGGTGATGCGGGCCTACGCCGACGCCGAGGGGCTGCGCCTGGAGGAGTCGGTCGTCTACGCCGACTCGGCGTCGGACCTGCCCATGCTGGAGGCCGTCGGCCACCCCGTCGCCGTCAACCCCGAGGCCAAGCTGGCGGCCATCGCCCGCAAGCGGGGCTGGCACGTCGAGCAGTGGTCCAAGTCCCCCGGCGGCCCCCGGCCGCTGCTGCCCATCGGCCCCCTCGTCGCCAACCGCCGGTCCCGAGTAAATAGGTCACCGATCCGGTGACCTATTTACTCGAAGTAGAGGGATCACGACGGTGAAGGCGCTCGTGTACGAACGGTCGCTGCCCCGCTTCGCGGCGGCCCGCGTCGCCTCCACCCTCGCCGCCGGCCGGGGCGCCCGGGTCGGGCCCCTCCGCCTGGCCGACGTGGACGAGCCCGCCCTGCCCGGCCCCGGCTGGCACCGGGTCCGGCCCCGGCTGGCCGGCATCTGCGGGTCGGACCTGGCCACGGTGGACGCCCGCAGCAGCCGCTGGTTCGAGGCGGTGGTGAGCTTCCCCTTCGTCCCCGGCCACGAGGTGGTGGGCGACCTCGACGACGGCGCCCGGGTGGTGCTGGAGCCGGTGCTGGCCTGCGCGGCGCGCCACGTCGACCCGCCCTGCGCGGCCTGCACCCGGGGCGACAACGGCAACTGCGAGCGCATCGCCTTCGGCGCCCTGGCGCCCGGCCTGCAGACCGGCTACTGCGCCGACACCGGCGGCGGGTGGTCGGGCGCCCTGGTGGCCCACGACAGCCAGCTGCACCGGGTCCCCGACGCCATGGCCGACGAGGCGGCGGTGATGGTCGAGCCGGCGGCGTGCGCGGTGCACGCCGTGGTGTCCACCGCGGTGCCCGAGGGGTCGGTCGTGGCCGTGCTGGGCGCCGGCACCCTGGGCCTGTGCGCCGTCGCCGCCCTCCGCCGCCTGGCCCTGCCCGGCTCGGTGATCGCCGGCGCCAAGCACGACGTCCAGCGGCACCTGGCCCGGGATCTGGGCGCCGACGAGGTGGTGGAGCCCGCCGGCCTGGCCCGGGCCGTGCGCCGCCGGACCCGCTCGCTGGCCGTCGACGGCCGCCTGACCGGCGGCGCCGACGTGGTGTTCGACTGCGTGGGCAGCGAGGACTCCCTCGCCCAGGCGCTGGCCGTGGTCCGCCCCAGGGGCACGATCGTGCTGGTCGGCATGCCCGGCCCGGTGCGGGTGGACCTGACCCCCCTGTGGCAGCGGGAGGTCCGCCTGGCCGGCTCCTACGCCTACCGCCACGACACCTTCGCCGCCGCCTTCGACCTGGTGGCCGACGCCCGCCTCGAGCGACTGGTCTCGGCCCTCTACCCGCTGGAGCGCTGGCGGGAGGCGCTGGACCACGCCGCCGGCGCCGGCCGGCGGGGTGCCGTCAAGATCGCCTTCGACCTCCGCTCCGCCAAACGTCCTGGAAGGAACCGCTAGAGCTGTGACCACGCACACCAGCCGCTCCCGCACGCCTCCGCCCGCGGCCGCCGCCGCCGCAGGCGGCCCCTCCGGATGCGGGCGCCCCGAGAAGAACCGGGCGGAGGCGGCGCGAGCTCCGCTCGCCCGCCGGAGCACCGTCAGCTCGACCGAATGGAGTGAGCGGAGCGAACGAATGAGGTCGAAGTAATGCCCCGCCCCGGATTCGTCCTCGACGTCGACCGCTCCACCCCGCCCATCCTGTTCTGGCACGGCGAGCAGTTCCGCCTCGAGCGGCTGCCGGCCGGCGCCCGGGTGATCTACCCGCCCGAGCCCGTCGCCCCCCTGGACGACCCCGACGGCGCCGTGCGCCACGCCCTGCTCAACCCGGTGGGCGACAGCGCCCCCCTCCCCGCCCTCCTCCGCCCCGGCATGCGCCTCACGATCTGCTTCGACGACCTGTCGCTCCCCCTGCCCCCCATGCGCCGGCCCGACAACCGCCAGCGCATCGTCGAGGCGGTCCTCGACCTGGCGGCGGAGGCGGGGGTGGACGACGTGGTGCTCATCGCCGCCCTGGGCCTGCACCGGCGCATGACGGAGGCCGAACTGCGCCACGCCCTCGGCGACAGGGTGTACGACGCCTTCGCCCCCCATGGCCTGCTCACCCAGCACGACGCCGAGGACCCCGACAACCTCGTCGTCATCGGCCACACCGACCACGGCGAGCTGGTCGAGCTCAACAAGCGGGCCGCCACCAGCGACCTGCTCGTCTACGTGAACATC
>JBKHXC010000443.1:0-2202 GCA_046566225.1 Acidimicrobiia bacterium | reverse complement strand
GCGTCCGGTTCGGCAGGACCGTCGCGCGACGGCGTCGAATCCCGGTGCCGGTACGCCGGCCAGGCGCTACAGGTGGGCTGAGCGCTGGTCCGGTGCCGGGAGGTGGGTCGTGGACTTCCGTCGGACCGCTCGCCGTCGCCTGGGAGGGGGCGCCGCCGGCGCCGTGCTCCTCGCCGTCCTGGGCCTGGCGTTCGCGCCCTGGGCGGCGCACGCCTCGAACGACCCGTTGTTCGACCGCCAGTGGGCGCTGGCCAGGATCAAGGCGCCCGAGGCGTGGGTGCTCACCACCGGCCAGGGCGTGCGCATCGGCATCGTCGACACGGGCGTGGACCTCACCCACGAGGACCTGGCCGGCAAGGTGGTGGCGTCCACCAACTGCATCGGCTCCAACGGCGATCCCGGCCGCTGCTCGGGCTCGGCCCAGGACGACCACGGTCACGGCACCCACGTCGCCGGCATCGCGGCCGCGGCCAAGGACAACGGGGTCGGCATCGCCGGCGTGGCGCCGGGCGCCGAGCTGGTGGTGGCCAAGGCCCTGGCCGCCGACGGGTCGGGCACGACCGAGGACATCAACGCCGCCATCCGGTGGGTGGTCGACAACGGCGCCCGGGTCGTCAACCTGAGCCTGGGCGGCAGCTTCCTCCAGGACAGCCTGTTCGGCACCACGCTGCGCGAGGGCGTGCTCTACGCCTGGTCCCGGGGCGCCGTCCCCGTCCTGGCGGCCGGGAACACCAACCTGCTGGGCCTCGGCATCGGCAGCTCCCAGTACGGCCGGCTGCCGGCCGTGGTGGTGGCCGCCACCGGTCCCGACGACCGGCTGGCCGGCTACTCGAGCCCCGTCGGCAACGCCCAGTGGGCGCTGTCGGCGCCGGGCGGGGCGGGCACCGGCAACAAGGACGACGCCGTGCTGTCCACCTACTGGCGGCAGGACCAGGTCAACCAGTACGACGCCTTCAGCGGCACGTCGATGGCCGTTCCGCACGTGTCCGGCGCCCTGGCCCTGCTGCTCGCCCAGGGCCACCCCGCTCCGGTGGCCGTCGCCCGGGTGCTGGGCACCGCCGACCGCGTCGCCTGCTCCTCGGGCCTCCTCGGCGGCGTGTGCCCGGGGCGGCTCAACGCCGGCGCAGCGGTGGGTGCCCTGCCGCCCGCCTCGGCCCCGCCCGTCCCCTCCGGCGGGCTGCTCGGCCTCGGCATCAGGCTTCCCCTCGGGCTGTCGCTCTAGGGGGCGGTCCACTCGACCGGCGGGCCGCCGACCAGGCGGCCCGCCGGCGGACCGGCCCCGGTTCAGGCGGGGTCGAGGCGGAACAGGGCGCCGGCGAGCGACAGGACGTACAGCTCGCGAGCCGCGTCCTCGCCGAAGGAGGCCACCGACTCCAGCCGGGGGCCCAGCGCCCGCGCCTGCATGCCCCCGTCGCCGTCGACGAGGGCCAGGACCTCGCCCCGGCAGAAGTCGGCGAAGACGTACCGGCCCCGCAGGGCGGGCAGCCGCTCCCCCCGGTAGACGTAGCCGCCGGTGACCGCGCAGTTCCCGTCCTCGCGGCCGTAGTCGTACACGGGGGGCACCAGCCCCGCCGGGTCGTCCCCTTCGAACGGCAGGGTCCCCTCGAACAGGTCCCACCCGTAGTTCTCCCCGCCGCGGGACCCGGGGGGGGCCATGTTGACCTCCTCCCGGTCCGCCTGGCCCACGTCGCCGATCCACAGGGCGCCGGTGGCGGCGTCGAAGGAGAACCGCCACGGGTTGCGCAGGCCGTAGGCCCAGATCTCCCCCCGGGCCCCGGGCCGGCCGGCGAAGGGGTTGTCGGGAGGCACGGTGTAGGGGCGGCCCCCCGACGGCCGGGGGTCGATGCGCAGGATGGAGCCCAGCAGGGTGCCCAGGTCCTGGGCGTTGCCGTCGGGGTCGCCGCCGTGGCCGCCGTCGCCCAGCGAGATGTAGAGGCGGCCGTCGGGCCGAAGGCCAGGTGGCCGCCGTTGTGGTTGGTGAACGGCTGGTCCACGGCCAGCACGACCCGGGCGCTGGCCGGCACGGCCCGGCCGCCCTCGAAGGCGTACTCCACGACCCGGGTGTCGCCCGCCCGGTCGGTGTAGTCCACGTAGAGCAGCGCCCCGTCGGGCGAGAAGGCGGCGCCCAGCAGCCCCTGCTCGAACGCCGAAGAGACCGACCCCGACAGGTCGAGCACCGGCGTGGGGTCGACCCGGCCGCCC
>JBKHXC010000442.1:0-1871 GCA_046566225.1 Acidimicrobiia bacterium | reverse complement strand
GGCGATCCGCCCGCACCCAGGAGGTGCCACCGTCGGCACCGACGGCGCGTGTCCCGCCGACGCCGCAGATCGCCCCGGGGAGCAAGGGGGCGGGCAAGCGGGCCTCCTCGACGAAGAAGGCGCCTCCGGCGGAGAAGGCGCCACCGGCCCCGGCGACGAGGCCGGCGGACGAGCCGGAGGCCCGTCGCGCCGCCTCTGCGGACCCGCCGCCGGCGGCAACCGAGGACGGCGACACCCCGCCCATCCCGCTTCCGAGGGCGACACCGGACGGGCCCGACCGAGCGGAGGCGGCGCTCGACGAGCCCACCCGGGTCTTCGCCCTTCCTGGCCCGGCCGAGGACGGCGGCGACGACGACGGGCAGGTCGCCCCCGTCGACCACGACGACGTCGATCATGGCACGACCAGGGTGCGCCCCCGGGGCGAGGACCGGATCTTCCGCCGGGAGCCGGCGCCGAGCTCGCCAGCGGCCTCCGCGTCCCGCGATCGCGCCGGCTCCGGGGTCGTCTCGTCGGGGGACGACGCCCACCCCGTCCACGGGCCACTTCCTGCGCCCGCTCCCCTGCCCGTGCCCGACCGGGTCCGAGAGGCGATCAGCGAGCCCATCGGCGAGCCTCCCGCCGACCCTCCCGCCGACCCTGCCTTCCCGGCCCCGCCGCCGAGCTCGCCGGCGCCGCCCCCTCGTTGGGCCGCCGAGCCCGGAGCAGGCGAACCGACCGCCCCCGAGCGGTCCCCGGTGTTCCGTTCAGGCCTCACCCGAGCCGCGGACACCGTTCCCGGCGACGCCGCCGACACCGATCCCGGCGATGCCGCCGCCACCGCCGTGGAGGCCCTCGCCGCCCTCTACCCCCCTCCCGGGCGGGCCGAGGGCGAGCCGAAGCGCCGCCGCCGCCGCCTGCGACGAGGTTGACCGGGACGGTTGCAGCCGCGCCGGCGGTGTCGGGCTGAGCCATGGCCCACGTCCTCGTCACCAACGACTTCCCGCCCAAGGTCGGCGGCATCCAGTCGTACCTCTGGGAGCTGTGGCGGCGCCTGCCTCCCGACGAGGTGACCGTGCTCACGACCTTCCACGAGGACGCCGTCGCCTTCGACCGCTCCCAGCCGTTCCGGGTCGAGCGGGTGCCGGAGGCGCTCCTCCTGCCCACACCGGCGTTGGCCCAGCGGGTCAACGCCCTCGCCGACGAGGTGGAGGCGTCGGTGATCGTGCTCGATCCCGCCCTCCCGCTCGGCCTCGTCGGACGGCAGCTCGAGCGGCCGTACGCGCTCGCCGTCCACGGCGCCGAGGTCACCGTTCCCGCTCGCCTCCCCGGTAGCCGGGCCCTGTTGCGCGCAGTGCTGGTGGGCGCGGTCCACGTCGTCGCCAGCGGCGCCTACGTGGCCGACGCGGTGGCGCGCCTCGCCGGTCCCTTCCCACCGGTCACGGTGGTGCCCCCCGGGGTCGACGTCGAGCGATTCCGTCCTCTCGACCACGACGACCGGGCGGCGGCGCGGGCGGACTTCGGCCTCCCCAGGGACGGTCGCGTCGTGGTCGGAGTCAGCCGGTTGGTCCCGCGCAAGGGCTTCGACGTCCTGGTGGAGGCCGCCGCCCTCCTCGCCCCCACCCGCCCGGACCTCGTCGTGGCCATCGCCGGGACCGGCCGCAAGGGCTCCGCCCTGGAGCGCTCGGTGACCCGGACCGGTGCGCCGGTGCGCCTGTTGGGCGAGGTCGCCCACGCCTCGCTCCCGTCGCTGGTCGGCGCCGGCGACGTGTTCGTCGTGCCCTGCCGCAACCGCTGGGTCGGCCTCGAGCAGGAGGGCTTCGGGATCGTGTTCCTCGAGGGAGCCGCGGTCGGGGTCCCGGTCGTGGCCGGCCGCAGCGGCGGCACCCCCGAGG
>JBKHXC010000441.1:0-1658 GCA_046566225.1 Acidimicrobiia bacterium | reverse complement strand
CCTACGAGCTCACCCGGGCCGGCAACGCCGGGTGCGGGATGCTCACCACCGTCCACGCCAACTCGGCCCGGGCCGGGCTGCAGGCCCTGCTGTCCACCGCCGTCATGGCCGGGGCCAACGTGGACGCCACCCAGGTCCGCGCCGTGTTCTCCTCCGTCGTCGACCTGGTCGTCCACCTCGACCGCGAGCCCCTCGACGGCGTGCGGGGCGGGCGGGTGCGCCGCCAGGTTCTGGAGATCGCCGCCGTGCCGCCCCTGCAGGGGGCGCAGGCGGACTTCACCATCGAGCCGGTGTTCGTACGCGACCACCTGGGCGCCCCGCTGCGCTGGACGGGAGCGCCCCTGCCCGAGGACCTGGCGACCCGCCTGGAGCGGGCGCTGCGCCCACGGGGCATGTCGGTGCAGGGCATCCTGGAGGGACGGGACCGGCTGGTATGAGGCTGGCCGCCGCCTCCGCCGCCGGGGTGTTCGCCTACCTGGCCGCCGGCGTGCTCACCGGCCATGCGCCCCGGCGGGTGACGTGGCGCCGCCGCCGGCCCCGGCCCGACGCCGCCGCCTGGCTGCGCCAGGCCGGCGTGCCTCTCGCCCCCCGCCGCTTCGCCGCCGTGTGCGCGGCGGCCGCCGGAGTCACCTTCCTCGGCACCTGGAGCCTGGCCGGGGCCGCCCCGGTGGCGGTGGTGCCGGCCCTGGCCGCCGGCGCCGCCCCCCTGCGGTGGTTCGCCCGCCCGCGCCGGCGTGCGGCGGCCGCCCGGGCGGCCGCCTGGCCCGACGCCCTGCGCCAGGTGGTGGCGTCGCTCGAGGTGCCCATGTCCCTGCACCGGGCCCTGTGCGAGCTGGCCCGCTCCGGCCCCGAGCCCCTGCGGGCGGTGTGGGAGCGCTACCAACACCTGGCCGCCGCCCTGGACCACGCCGCGGCCCTCAGCGCCGTGCGGGCCGAGCTGGCCGACCCGGTGGGGGACCGGGTGGTGGAGATTCTGCTGGTGGCCCATGCCCAGGGGCCCCGGGTGGTGGGCGAGGTCCTGCGCGACCTGGCCCGGTCGGTGGCCGCCGACCTGCGCTTGGCCGAGGACATCGAGACGGCCCAGCTGGAGAAGCGCATCGAAGCCGCCTCGGCCGCCGTGCTGCCCTTCGCCGTGCTGGTCCTGTTGTGCTCGGGCTCGGCTCCCTACCGGGACTTCTACTCCTCGCCCGCCGGCGTGGCCGTCATCGCCGTGGGCGCCGCCATGTCGGGCGCCGGGGTGGCCATGATCCGCCGCCTGGGCCGTCTGCCGGCCGAGCCCCGGGTGCTGGGAGAGCCCCGGTGACGCCCGCCACCGTCGTGGCGGCCCTGGCCGCCGGCGTGTCCGCCGCCACCGCCGCCCGCCTGGTGGTGCGCCCGCCCGCCCGCCTCGGCCCCCGCACGCGACCTTATTCGCAGCTGGCCCGCTCCCGCCTGGGGGCGGGCGACGCCGACCCCGCCGTGCTCGACGCCCCGCCCCGGGCGGCCGCTGCCCAGGTGCTCGGTCCCCTGGCCCGGCGGGCGGCTGAGGCGCTGGCCGGCCTGGTCGATGCCGGCGACCGGGCGTCGGTGGAGACCCGACTGCGCCACGCCGGCCTCGCCGAGCTGTCGGCCGACGACTACCGCATGCGCCAGCTGGGCTGGACGGCGGGCGGGGCGGC
>JBKHXC010000440.1:0-6336 GCA_046566225.1 Acidimicrobiia bacterium | reverse complement strand
AACCGGCCGCCGGCCGGCGCCAGTCCGCCGTTGGTTCCAAACGTACGAAGCGCGGCCGCCGAGCGAATCGGCCAAATGGCCGCACCTGCGGGGAGTCGCCGCCGAACGGGGCCCCGCGCCCGTGGGGACCACGGCACGCCGATCGCCGGCGCGGTTCGTCGCCGGCGCCGGCCAGCGCCCTCGGCGGCGCCCACCCCGCCCCCCGGCGAAGGGACGGGCGGGCGGCGGGGCGGGCGACCGAGCGGGTTCACACGACAGGTGGGACTGCGCTTGTTGAACCTCACCGCCAAGAACGTCGGCCGGCCCGTCGCCGGTTCCCGCCTCGCCGAGAAATCCCGGGAGGGCCGGCGCTCACGCCGCCCGGCGGTACCGGCGGACGGCCAGCGGCCCGAAGACGGCGACGATGGCGACCGTCCAGGCGAGGGACTGGAGCACCGGCGTGGCGGTCGGGCCCCCCTGGGACAGGGCCCGCACGGCGTCGATGGTGACCGACACCGGCTGGCGCTCGGCGAACGCCTGGAGCCAGCCGGGCATGGTGCTGACCGGCACGAACGCCGACGAGGCGAACACCAGGGGGCCGAGGATGGGGAAGGCGGCCGCCTGGGTGCTCTCCACGTTGCGCACGGCCAGGCCGAGCAGGGCGAAGATCGTGGACAGGGCGCAGCCGAAGGCCAGCAGCACGCCCAGGCCGGCGAGGAACGCCGCCGGGCCGGTGTGGACCCGGAACCCCACGGCGAACCCGACCGCCGACATGAGGGCCACCACGAACACGTTGCGCACCAGGTCGCTCAGGATCCGGCCGCCGAGCACGGCCATGCGGGCCATGGCCAGCGAACGGAACCGCTCGACCAGCCCCTTCTGGAGGTCGTCGGCCAGGCCGATCCCGGTCCCCATGGCGCCGAAGGCCACCGTCTGGGCGAAGATCCCCGGCATCAGGTAGTCGACGTAGCGCAGGCCCGGCGTGTCGATGGCCCCGCCGAAGGCGTACCGGAAGAGCAGCACGAAGATCACCGGCTGGACGGTGGAGAACACCAGCAGCTGGGGCAGGCGCACGATGGTGCGCAGGTTCCGCCCGGCGATGGTCAGCGTGTCGCTCACGGCCCAGGCCAGCCGGCTGCGGGACCCGGCGACGGGCACGGGTGCGGGTGCGGTGGCCGACGTCATCGCCCCTCCCCCGCCGGCACCCGCTCGCCGGCCACCGGGGTGTGGCCGGTGATGGCGAGGAACACCTCGTCGAGGCTCGGCGCCCGCACCGCCACCGTGGTCGGGGCCAGCGACCGGCCCTCGAGGGCGGCGAGGACGGCGATCAGCACCCGGGGCCCGTCGTCCACGTCGAAGCGGACCAGCGCGCCGTCCCGCACGGGCGCACCGGCGGCGAAGGGGGCCAGCAGGAGGGCCGCGTCGGCCGCCTGGCCCTCGTCGTGCAGGCCGACCTCGACCACGGTGGTGCCCAGGCGGGCCTTGAGCTCCGCGGCCGTGCCCTCGGCCACCACCCGGCCGTGGTCGACCACGGCGATGCGGTCGGCCAGCCGGTCGGCCTCCTCCAGGTACTGGGTGGTGAGCACCAGGGTGGTGCCCTCGCCCACCAGCTCGGCGATCACCGCCCACAGCTCGGTGCGGCTGCGGACGTCGAGCCCGGTGGTCGGCTCGTCCAGGAAGAGCACGGGTGGCCGATGCACCAGGGCGGCGGCCAGGTCGAGGCGGCGGCGCATGCCTCCCGAGTAGGTGCGGGCGGTGCGGTCGGCGGCGCCGGCCAGGTCGAAGCGCTCGAGCAGCTCGTCGGCCCGGGACCGGGCGGTGCGTCGGTCGAGGTGGGCGAGCCGCCCGATCATCCGCAGGTTCTCCCGCCCGGTGAGGTTCTCGTCCACCGCCGCGTACTGGCCCGCCAGCCCGATCCGGGTGCGCACCTCCTGGTCGTCGGCGGTGACGTCGAAGCCGAGGACGCGGGCCCGCCCGGCGTCGGGCGGCACCAGCGTGGTGAGGATGCGGACCATGGTCGTCTTGCCTGCGCCGTTGGGGCCCAGGAGCCCGAACACGGTCCCCGGCGGCACGGCGAGGTCGACGTCCTCCAGGGCCACGACGGCCCCGTAGCGCTTGGTGACCCCCTCGGCGAACACGGCGGCATCGGCCATGGGGGAACCGTCGCGCATCGCTTGAAGGCAATCAAGTGTCTTGCCCTTCAATGGTCCAGGAAGTTGAAGCTCCTTGCCGGTGGGCGCTATCGTGGGCCCGTGGTCGCCAGCCGTCCCGCCGCCCGGGCCACGCTGGCCGGCGCCGCCTGGCGGGCGCTGCTCGACTACTTCGCCGCCAACCGGGACCGGTTCGCCGACCTCGCCGGCGAGTTCGGCCTGACCGTCGCCGGCCTGAAGACCCTGCTGTCGATCGACCCCGACGAGCCCAAGTCCATGCGGGCCCTGGCCGACGACTGGAAGTGCGACGCGTCCAACGTCACGTGGCTGGTCGACCGGCTCGAGGAGCGGGGCCTGGTCGAGCGGCGGACCCTCGCCGGCGACCGCCGGGTGAAGACCGTGGCGCTCACCCCGGCCGGCCGGCGCCTCAGGGCCGAGGTCAGCGAGCGGATGTACGAGCCTCCGGAGGCGTTCCGGGCCCTGCCCGGCGCCGACCTGGAGGCCCTGCTGCGGGCCCTGGAGCGCCTCAACCGGTGACCGGCGCCCGGAGGGCGCTGCCCGGGCGGGGCTCGCCCCCGACGGGGGGAAGGGTGTCGCCGGAGACGTCGCCGACCGTGCAGCGCTCCGCCCGGCCCCGGGCGAGGCGGCCCGGGGCTCACGGCCCGGCCAGGTCGCGCCCGACCCGCCCGGTGCGGGCGAAGTAGCGCAGCCGCTCGGGCTCGCCCAGGCGGAACCGGGCCCACCACCACGCCAGGGCGGCGGCGCCGGCCAGCTCCTGGAGGGCCACCAGAGCGGCCGGCCGGGACAGGCTGGGGAGGCCCGCCCCCCCGAACGACAGCCCCGACAGGGGCCACCAGAACACCTCGGTACGGGCCCACACGGCGTCGAGGACCAGGTGGAGGAACGTGCCAATGGGCAGGGCCAGGAAACGGCGCCGGGCGCCCCGCCGGCCCCGGGTGGCGACCATCACCGCACCGAGGAGCACGACGCTGAACGCCAGCGTGTGCAGCACCCGGGCCCCGCCGAACGCGCCGTCGACCACGTCGGGCGCCACGGCGCCGGCGATCACCAGGCGGTAGTCGATGGCGGGATCCCTGAACACCTGCCAGACGGCGACCAGGGCGCCGCCCGCGAACCACAGGAGCACGGCCTCAGCGCCCTGGCCGCGAGCCTTCGCCGCGTTCGCAGCGGCAAGGTCCGTGGCCGCACTCGCCGCCGCAGGCGGCCTCTCCGGCTGCGGCCACCGGGAGAGGACAGGGCGGAGGCGGCGCGAGCTCCGCTCGCCCGCCGGAGCACGATCCAACTCGGCCGAGTGGAGCGAGCGGAGCGAGCGGACGAGGTCGAAGCACTAGCGCACCAGGATCCGCCCGCACTGCTCGCACAGGACCAGGACGTCGGGCGGCTCGCGCTTGATGCGGGCCACCTCCTGCACCGGGAGGGTGAGGTGGCAGCCGCCGCACGACGCCCCGACCAGGCGGGCGGCGCCCACCCCGCCCAGCCGGGCCCGCAGCTTCTCGTAGGTGGCCAGCAGGGCCTCGGGCACCCCCGCCGCCTCCGCGGCCCGGGCCTCGGCCTGGGCCGCGATCTCGGCGTCGATGACCCGCTCGGCGTCGCCGATGACGGCTCGCACCTCGGCGGCGGCCGACGCCAGCGCCGCCTGCTCGGCCTCCAGGGCCGCCTCGTCGGCGGCCAGCGGCTCGTCCTCCTCCATGGCTGCCAGGAGCTCGTCCTCCAGCGACGACCGCCGCGCCTTCAGCGACTCGACCTCGCCCGTCATCGCCATGATGTCGCGCGTGGCCGTCACCTGGCCCGAGTACAGGCGGGCCTCGATCTCGGTGATCCGCCGGCCGGCGGCGGCGATGCCGGCCTCGAGGGCCGCCTGGCGGCCGAGGACGGCGCCACGGCGCTCCTGCAGCTCGGAGATCGCCGCCCCCACCTGGGCCACCCGCTCCTCGACGGCGGCCAGCTTCTCGCGCTCGGGCAGGTGGGCGCGCCGGTGGCGGAGGCGGTCCACCGCCGTGTCGTGGTCCTGGACCTCGAGCAGCGCCTCGAGGGCGCTCACGGGGACCCCCGGTCGCCCTGGCCCGCTGCGCCGGCGGTGGGCGGCGGCTGGGTCCCCTCGGTGGCGACCGGGCGGTCGTCGACGGTGGTGGTCGTCGTCGGCCGGGCCGGGGTGGTCCTCGGCCGCCGGGGCCGGTCGGAGGTGGCCGACGAGCTGCCCCCCTTGTCGCGGAGGTAGGTCCCCCGCTTGACGAGCCGGTCGTTGGGGGGCTCGAACGGCACGCTCTCCACGCCCTCGTGGGCGGCGCGCATGTAGGCGCCGAAGATCCGGGCCGGGAAGGACCCGCCGGTCACCCGGCGCCCGCCCACGAACATCGGCTGGTTGCCGGTCGGCGAGCCCATCCACACGGCGGTGGACAGCTGGGGCGTGAAGCCCACGAACCAGGCGTTCTCGTGGTTCTGCGACGTGCCCGTCTTGCCCGCCACCTGGCGGCCGGGGAGCCGGGCCGCCGTTCCCGTGCCCTTGTCGACGACGGCCCGCATCACCTGGGTGGCGACCCGGGCGGTCTGGACCGAGAAGGCCCGCTTGCCCGCCTGGGGACCCTCGAAGACCACGTCGCCGCCGCGGTCGACCACCTTCTCGACGAACGAGGGCGGGACGTAGACGCCGTCGTTGGCGATGGCGGCGTAGGCGGCGGCCATCTCCAGGGGGGTCACCTCCTCGGCGCCCAGGGAGATCGAGGGGTAGGCGTCGACGCGGTTCTCGGGCAGGCCGAGGCGGACGGCCATGTCCTTCACCTTGTCCAGGCCCACGATGGCGCCCAGCCGGGCGTAGGCGCAGTTGAGCGAGCGGGCGGTGGCGTTGGTGATGGTCATGACCCCGCCCCGCGACCCCTCGTAGTTGCCGGGCGTGTACGGCTCGAAGCCCGGAACCCGCACCACGCAGCCGGCCGAGCCGTTGATCCGGTCGTTGGGGCTGACGCCCGCCTCCAGGGCGGCGAGGAGGACGAAGATCTTGAACGAGGAGCCCGGCTGGCGCTTTCCCTGGGTGGCCAGGTTGTACTTCGCCCTGCCGAAGTCGTCGCCCGCCACCATGGCCCGCACGTAGCCGGTCCCGGGCTCGACGGTGACCAGGGCGCTGGTGAACCGCTCCCGCAGCATCGAGGGCGGCAGCACCTCGTTGCGGTGCTCCTCGGCCAGCGCCTGGAGGCGGTTGTCGAGGCTCGTGTAGATCCGCAGGCCGCCCCTGAACACCGCGTTGTAGCGCTCCTGGACCGTCTCGCCCAGGCGCCGGTCGGCCAGCAGCCGCTGCTTGACCTCCTCGACGAAGTAGTCGTCGGGGGGCGGCAGGGGCTTGAACACCTGCGTCGGCACCGGCTCGGCGCGGACCCGGTCGGCCTCGGCGGCCGACAGGTGCCCGTTGGCGACCATCTGGCGCACCACCAGGTCCCGGCGCTGGCGCGCCACCCCAGGGTTCTTCACCGGCTCGTAGCCCTGCGGGTTGCGGATGATCCCGGCCAGCAGGGCGGCCTGTCCCACGGTGAGGCGCTCGACCCGGCTGTTGAAGTACGTCTCGGCCGCCGCCTGCAGCCCGTAGGCGCCGTTGCCGAAGTACACGATGTTGAGGTAGCGCTCGAGGATCTCCTCCTTCGACAGGCGGTCCTCCAGGCGCACGGCGAGGACGGCCTCCTTCACCTTGCGGTCGACGCTCTTCTCCGGGGTGAGCAGGGCGTTCTTCACCAACTGCTGGGTGATGGTCGAGCCGCCCTGGACCACCTCCCCGGACGAGACGTTGGCCACCAGGGCCCGCAGCGTCGACCGGAGGTTCACCCCGCCGTGCTGCCAGAACCTCTCGTCCTCCACGTCGAGGATGGCCTCCACCACGTGTCCCGGCACCCGGTCGAGCGTGACCGGCGAGCGGTTCTCCTCGGCGTGGAGCACGGCCAGCATGCTGCCGTCGCGGCTGTAGACGATCGAGTTCTGGGCCACCTCGCCGAGGGCGCTCACGTCGGCGGGCCGGCCCACCTCGCCGGCGCTCAGGATCCCCTCGACGCTGGGAGCGAGCAGGGCCACGCCCAGCGCCACGCCGGCGCCGGCGCCGGCGAGGGTGGCGGTGAAGCGGGCCGCTGGTCGCACGGCGCCAACCGTACCGAACGCCGGGGGCCGGCCCGTCCCCGCGCGGGTAGGGTCGGCCCATGAGCAAGGA
>JBKHXC010000439.1:0-12383 GCA_046566225.1 Acidimicrobiia bacterium | reverse complement strand
TGCGGCCGGCGTCGGCGTTGATGTTCTTGGCCGTGCCGTCCACGTCAGTGGCGCTGGCGTTGATGGAGATGGCCAGCGCGTCCACCGACCTGGCCAGGCGCACGATCTCGGCCAGCTTGCCGTCGAGGGGCTGGGCGGTCGCCAGGATGGAGGCCGCCAGCTCGTTGGTGCGGTCGAGGTCGAGCACCGCGTCGGTCGCCTCGTTGATGGGCGTCGCCGTCCTCGAGATGTTGAGCGCCTTCTTGTTGATCGACTCCGCCGTCCACGCCACCCGGTTCACGAGGACCCCGGCGAGCAGGACGGTCACGAGGGCCGCGACCACGGAGAACGAGGCCTGGCCCCGTTCGCTCCGGGTGCGCCTCGGTGGTTGCGTCATCTTGGATCTCCCTTCTGATGGGCACGGGGGACGCGACGGGCCGGCCGCCGGGCGAAGCCGGCGTGCGGGGGTCCGCTGCGCGTCTGAACAGACCGGGGAGGGGGCAGGTTTATTCGCGGGTTTTTCATGAATGGCATGCCGAGCGGACCATTCCCCGTCGCCATATGCGCCGCCGACAGGTTGCCGAATTACCGTCTATGCACACCAAGGCTCCCGGTGTCGTCAGCACCACAGCCGCGCCGGCACTGGCGTACGGCGGCATCCACGCCACGAGTGTCGTCACAGGCATGGAGCCGATATTTCTTGCGGTGGCGCCATCCGGCCCCCGGCACGGCGTCGAAGAGTGCGGGGGCGAGGGGGAGTCATTTGTCCGCGAGTCCGAAGGGGGCCCACCCCGTGCGCAGTTCCAACGGATCGTCCGCCGCCGCCACCGCCGCCGCTGCGGTGCCGTCCGGCGTCATCGACCTCCGTGGCGGCGACGCCGCCCGGGCCACGGTGGCGCTGGCCGGCGAGTTCTCCGGCCCGGAGGCCGCCGAGCTGGCCGGCATCAGCTACCGCCAGCTCGACTACTGGGCACGGCGCCGGTGGGTCGTGCCGTCGCGGGTGTCGGCCGACGGCGTGGCGCGGCGCGTCTACTCGGCCGCCGACGTGGTGCGCCTGGCGGCCCTGGGCCACCTCGGCCGCTCCCGGGTCGACGTGGCGACGTACGGGGAGGCGACCGGCCGCCTCCGGATCCCGGCCGGGCCGGCGTTCCTGGTGGTGTGGGGGACCCACGACGGGTCGGTCGTGCTCACCGCCGCCAGGGACCTCCGCCAGGTGGCCTGCCATCCCGGGCGCTACGTCATCTTCGACCCCGCCCCCGTCCTGCGCGAGCTGCAGCGGCGGGCGGAGGAGGACACCGGGCCCCGGCCCCGCCGGCGGACGTTCGGCGCCGACTACAAGCTCGCCGTGCTGGCCGAGTACGAGCGCCAGACCGAGCCGGGCGCCAAGGGCGCGGTCCTGCGCCGGGAGGGCCTGCACACCTCGCACCTGGTGGCCTGGCGCCGGGCGCGGGAGGCGGGGGAGCTCAGGGGTGGCCGCCGGGCCGGCAGCGAGGCGGGCCTCCGGCCCTCCCCCGGCGCCCTGGCCGCCGACCGGAGGCAGACCCAGCCGGCGTAGTGCTTGGAACTCGTTCGTTCGTCCCGCTCACTCCATTCCGTCGAGCTCGATCGGGCTCCGGCGGGCGAGCGGAGCCGGCGCGGACCTCCGCCCTGCCCCTTGTGGGTGGCCGCAGCCGGAGAGGCTGCCGGCGGCGCGGGCGTCGGGTGGTGGGTTCATGCGGCATGGAGTGGCGCCATTCGCCCTTCTCTGCCGCATGGACGCCCCGGTAGCGTCGATGGCCGTGGGTGGTCCACGAGATTCGTGCGGACGGCGCTCAGCGACCGGCGCCCTCGAGGAGCTCGGCCAGGTCGGCGGCGTTGCGGACGCCCTTGTCGCCGTGGCAGTTGTTCATGAGGGCGTGGACCCGGTCCACCCGGGCGGCCAGCTCCTCGAGCCGGGGCACCCACTCGGCCAGCTCGTCACGCCGGTAGAGGTAGTTGAAGCGCTCGGCAGCGCTGATGTCGCGCCGGTCCCAGGTGTCGTCGTTGCGGCCGTGGAAGCGGACCACGGCGGCGCCGGCGGTGGCCGCCACGACGGCCGGCAGCCCCGAGGCGGGCGGCGCGTCGACGACCACGTGGACCAGCCCGGCGTCGCGCAGCACGCCGAGGGTGCGGTCCCGGTCCTCGGCCGTCGCCCACCAGCGGGGCGAGCGCAGCTCCACGTACACGTCGTCGCCGGGCAGGTGCCGGCGGGCGGCGGCGAGCGCCTGGCGGTTGTCCTTGTTGGGGGTGAACCACTCCGGGTACTGGAGGAGCACGCCGCCGAGCTTGCCGGCCCGGCGCAGGGGCGCCAGGGCGTGGCGGAACCGGGCCCACGCCTCGTCGACGGCGTCGGGCGGGAGGTGGGCGGCGTAGACGGTGCGCTTGCCCCGGTGCTCCTCGGCGACGGCGTCTCGCAGGTCCTCCCACAGCGACTCCCGGCGGGTCGGGTGGCCGGTGAGCAGGCTGTAGGCCTTGACGTCCATCACGAAGGCGGGCGGCGTCCGCTCCACCCAGTCCTGGGACAGCTTGGGCGTCGGCGGCCAGTAGTAGGTGGAGTCGACCTCCACCACCGGGAACCGGGAGGCGTAGAAGGCGAGGCGCTCGGCCGCCGACATCGACTTGCGCGGGTACCAGTCGGTGCCCTTCACGAGCGTCGGGTCGGTCCACGAGCACGTCCCGGTGCGCACCTCGGCGCCCGCCACGCGGAGGACCGGCCCCATCTCCACGCCGACCGGTCTAGTGCGTCGGCGGTTTGCGGTACGAGACGCCGTCAGGCGACGGCGTCGAGGGCCCGGCGCAGGTCGGCCACCAGGTCGGCCGCCGTCTCGATCCCGACCGACAGGCGGACCAGCGCCGGGTCCACCGCCAGGGGGGAGCCGGCGGCGCTGGCGTGGGTCATGCGGGCCGGGTGCTCGATGAGGGACTCGACGGCGCCCAGCGACTCGGCCAGGGTGAACAGCTCGGTGCGCCGCGCCACCTCCAGGGCGGCGGGCTCGCCGCCGGCGCACGCGAACGAGACCATGCCGCCGAAGCCGCGCATCTGGCCGGCGGCCACGGCGTGGCCCGGGTGCCCGGGAAGGCCCGGCCACCGGACCGACGACACCGCCCGGTGCCCGGCCAGGAGCTCGGCCACCGCCGCCGCGTTGGCGCAGTGGCGGTCCATGCGGACGCCGAGGGTCTTCACCCCCCGCAGCACCAGGTAGCAGTCGAACGGGCTTGGCACCGCGCCCGCCGCGTTCTGGAGGAAGCGGACCTGCTCGGCCAGCCCGGCGTCGTTGACGGCCACGAAGCCGCCCACCACGTCGGAGTGGCCGCCCAGGTACTTGGTGGAGGAGTGGACGACCACGTCGGCGCCGAGGGACAGGGGCTGCTGGAGGTAGGGGGTGGCGAAGGTGTTGTCGACCACGCACACCGCGCCGTGGCGGTGGCACAGCTCGGCCACGGCGGCGACGTCGACGATGGACAGCAGCGGGTTGGTCGGCGTCTCCAGCCACACCATGCGGGTGGCGGGCGTGACCGCCTCCTCCACCGCCCGCCGGTCGCCCAGGGGGCAGGTGGTCACCCGCAGGCGCCGCCCGTGGACCCGGGAGAGCAGCCGCCAGGTGCCGCCGTAGGCGTCGTCGCCCAGCACCACCGCGCCCCCGTCGGGCACGGTGCGCAGGACGGCGTCCTCGGCCGACAGACCGCTGGCGAAGGCCACCCCCGTGGTCGCCCCTTCCAGGGCGGCCAGGCACGCCTCCAGCGCGGCGCGGGTGGGGTTCCCCGAGCGGGAGTACTCGTAGCCGGTGGGCCGGCCCACCGCCGGCTGGGCGAAGGTCGTGGCCAGGGTGATGGGAGGCACCACGGCGCCGGTGGCCGGGTCGGGCGCCTGGCCGGCGTGCACGGCGGTGGTGTCGAACCCCCAGCCGTCGCCCGGCGCCGGCAGCCCGGCCCTCACCGCGACGCCAGGAACCCGAGCAGGTCCGAGCGGGTGAGGATGCCGACGGGATGGCCGGCGTCGACCACCACGACGGCGCCGGCGCCCTCCAGCCGGTCGACCGCCAGCTCCACCGCCTCCCCCGACCCGACGGTGGGCAGCGGGCGGCCCATCACCGCCCCGACCGGCTTGTCGAGGAGGTGGGGGTCGTCGAAGGCGGCCTCCAGCAGCTGGCGCTCCTCCACCGCCCCCACCACCTCGGCGAAGGCGAGGGGCGGCTCGGCGCTGACCACGGGGACCTGCGACACCTGGTACTCGCGCATGACGGCGATGACGTCGCGGACCGTCTCCTCGGGGTGCACGTGGACGAGCCGGGGCAGGTCGCCGTCCTTGCGCTGGAGGAGGTCGCCCGCCGTCTGGCCGGCGGCCCGCAGGAAGCCGTAGTCGGCCATCCACGTGTCGCTGTAGAGCTTCGACAGGTAGCCCCGCCCCGAGTCGGGGAAGACGACCACGACCACGTCGGTGGGGCCCAGGTCCCGCCCCACGTCCAGCGCCGCCGCCACCGCCGTGCCGCACGAGCCGCCGACCAGGATGCCCTCCTCCCGGGTGATGCGCCGGGCGGTGGCGAACGAGTCCTGGTCGCTCACCGTCACCACCCGGTCGACCAGCGAGGGGTCGTAGGTGGCGGGCCAGAAGTCCTCGCCGATGCCCTCCACCAGGTAGGGCCGGCCGCTGCCGCCCGAGTACACCGACCCCTCGGGGTCGGCGCCCACGATGCGGACCTCGGGGTTCTTCGATTTGAGGTAGCGGCCCAGCCCGGTGATCGTCCCCCCCGTGCCGATGGACGCCACCAGGTGGGTGATGCGCCCCCTTGTCTGCTCCCAGATCTCCGGGCCGGTGGTGCCGGCGTGGGCCTCGGGGTTCATGGGGTTGGAGTACTGGTCGGGCTTGTAGGCCCCCGGGATCTCGCCGACCAGCCGGTCGGAGACCGAGTAGTACGACTCCGGGTGCTCGGGCGGCACGGCGGTGGGGCAGACGATCACCTCGGCGCCGTAGGCCCGCAGCAGGGCGACCTTCTCGGCGGCGATCTTGTCGGGCATGACGAAGATGCACCGGTAGCGCCGGCGGGCGGCCACGATGGCCAGGCCCACCCCGGTGTTGCCCGAGGTCGGCTCCACGATGGTGCCCCCGGGCTGGAGCCGGCCCTGCCGCTCGGCCTCGTCGATCATGGCCAGGGCGGGCCGGTCCTTCACGCTGCCGCCCGGGTTGAGCAGCTCGAGCTTGGCCAGCAGGTGGCAGTCGACGTCCCGCCCCACCCGGTCGAGGCGGACCAGCGGCGTGCGCCCGACCAGCTCGATCAGCGACGGGGCGGCGTCGAGGGCGGGGCCGGGGTCGGTGAGGGGCCGCACGGGGATGCCGGGCGGAGAGACGTCCTCGTCGGTGTAGAGGGTCACCGCCAGCCCCGCCCGCCGCAGGGCGGTGGCGGCGGCGACGGGGCCCACCACCGCCACCCGGCGGGGGATGTGGGTGCGGGCGTGGGCGATGTCGGCCGCCGCCAGCTCCGGCACCCGGATGACGTGCCCGGCCCGGGCCAGCAGCCGCTCCGGCACCTCGACCTCTCCGACGGCGACGAGCAGGTCCACCACGTCCGAGCGTACCGACCGGGCGGCCGTGGGTTCGCGGCCGCCGCCGCCGGGTAATCGCGCGGGCATGACGACGCCGATGCCCCCCGACCCGTTCCCGCCCGTCGAGCCGCCGGCGCCGGCTCCCGAGCCGTTCCCCCCCATCGACCCCGACCCCGACGTCCCCGCCCCGCCCCAGCCGGCGCCCATCCCCGACCCGGCGCCGGTGTAGGTCTTCGACCTCGTTCGTTCGCTTCGCCCTGGGAGCGATGGGCATAGCGCCGGGGGGCTGGTAGTTGTGGACGGGTGAGCACCCTCTCCGCGGTCGAGCCGGACAACCTCCTCGTCGAGCTGGTGGCGACGCCCGAGGGGCGGGCCGACCCCTACCCCCGCTACGCCGCCCTGCGGGCGGCGGCGCCCGTCCACCACAGCGCCCTGGGGTTCTGGGCCCTCTCCCGCTACGAGGAGTGCCAGCAGCTCCTGCGCCACCCGGGGGTGGGGAAGGACTTCTCGGGGGCGGTCACCTCCGCCGGGCTGTCGCCCGAGCAGCAGGCGGCCCAGGCCCGGTTCCGCAGCGACCGCTCGAACATGTTGACCACCGACCCGCCGGACCACACCCGCCTGCGGGGGCTGGTCACCCGGGCCTTCACGCCCCGCACCGTCGAGCGCCTCCGGCCCAGCATCGTGGCCCTGGTCGACGACCTGCTCGACGGCTTCGGCGACGGGGAGGTCGACGTGATGGACGCGCTGGCGTTCCCCCTGCCGGTGACGGTGATCGGGGAGATGCTGGGCGTGCCGGCCGAGGACCGCCCGGTGCTGCGGCCCCTGGTGCGGGCCATCACCGCCGTGCTCGAGCTGGCCGTGGCTCCCGACGCCCTCGACGCGGCGTCGGCGGCCGACGGGGAGCTCGCCGCGTACTTCTCGGCGCTGGTCGCCGAGCGGCGGGCCAGGCCCGGCGACGACCTGCTCACCAGGCTCATCGAGGCCGAGGACCAGGGCGACCAGCTCAGCGAGCACGAGCTGATCTCCACCGCCATCCTGCTGTTCGCCGCCGGGTTCGAGACCACGACGCACCTCATCGGCAACGGCGTGCTGGCGCTGCTCCGCCACCCCGACCAGCTGGCCCGGCTGCGGGCCGACCGGTCGCTCGTGCGCCCGGCGGTGGAGGAGCTGCTGCGCTTCGACAGCCCCGTCCAGCTGGCCCTGCGCACGGCCTACGAGGACCTCACCATCGGCGGCCACCACGTGGCCGAGGGGAGCACCGTGCTGGCCCTGCTGGGTGCCGCCAACCGGGACCCGGCCCGCTTCCGGCACCCCGAGCGCCTCGACGTCGGCCGGGACGAGGGCCCGCCCATGAGCTTCGGCGGCGGCATCCACTTCTGCCTGGGCGCCGCCCTGGCCCGGCTGGAGGGCCAGATCGTGCTCGACCGCCTCCTCGAGCGCTTCGCCACGTGGGAGGAGGCGGGCGGCCCCCCCGCCTACCGCGACAGCCTCACCCTGCGGGGCCTGGTCCGCCTCCCCGTCCGCTTCTCCCCCTGAGCGGCGTCAGCGGGCCAGGAGGGAGCGGACGGCGTCGATGGTGTCGGCGTCGGCCGGGCCCTTGTCGGGCCGGTACCGGCGGACGCGGGCGAAGCGCAGCGCCACGCCGCCCGGGTACCTGGTGGACGCCTGCACCCCGTCCACCGCGACCTCGACGACGAGGGGCGGGTCGATGGTGACGACCGGCCCGGACCGCCCCGCCTCCCGGGCCAGGAGCTCGGCCGTCTGCCAGCGCAGGAGGGCGTCGGTGAGCCCCTTGAACGTCTTGCCGACCATCACGAAGCCGCCGGCCGGTTGGCGGGCGCCCAGGTGGAGGTTGGAGAGCCATCCCCGGCGCCGCCCGCTGCCCCACTCGGCGCCCAGGACGGCCAGGTCCAGGGTGTGGGCGGGCTTGACCTTGCGCCACGCAGCTCCCCGCCGGCCCGCCTCGTAGGGCGACGACAGGGCCTTCACCATCACGCCCTCGTGGCCGGCGGCCAGCGCCCGGGCCTGGAAGGCGAGGGCCGCGTCCACGTCGGAGGTGGCCAGGGCGGGGACCCGCGGCGCCCCGGTGGCGTCGAGGGCGGCGGCCCGCTCCGACAGCGGGCGGTCGAGCAGGTCGCGGCCGTCGAGGTGGAGGCAGTCGAAGAACCACACGCCCAGCGTGGCCGGCCCCGGAGGCCCGGAGCGGCGCCCGAAGCTGCTCATGGTGGCCTGGAACGCCTCGGGGCCGTCGTCGCCCACGCCCAGCACCTCGCCGTCGAGCACCACCTCGGTCACCGGCAGGGCGGCGACGGCCGCCGCCACGGCGGGCAGGCGGCCCGTCACCTCGTTGAGGTTGCGGGTGAACAGGCGCACCACCGTCCCCCGCCGGTGGGCCTGGATGCGGGCGCCGTCCAGCTTCCACTCGACCGACGAGGGCCCGAGGTCGGCCAGCGCCGCCGCCACGTCGCCGGCGGTGGAGGCGAGCATGGGAAGGACGGGGCGGAGCACCTCGAGGCCGATGGCCGACAGCCCCGGCTCCCCCTCGGCCAGCGCCACCGCCGCCACCCGGGGCAGGTCGCCGGCCAGCATCACCGCCCGGCGCACCACCGGCGCGGGGACGGCCGCCGCCCGGGCCACGGCGTCGGCCATGACGCCGTCGAGCGCGCCCTGGCGCAGGTCACCCAGCAGGAGGCGGCGGACGAAGTCGGCCTCGGCGGGGGTGGCCCGCCCGAGCAGGTCCACCAGCACGGCGTGGCGGGCGGCGGCCGAGCCGGGCCCGGCGCACGCCCCCAGGGCGGCGACGGCGGCGTCGAGGTCGAGCACGCGGAGCGAGGACCGGCCGGCGGCCGGCGGGTCGACGGCGCGCAGGGTCGCCCACCCCACCCCGATCCTGCCCTGGCGGGGCCGGCCGGTGAGGAAGGCCACCGCCGCCTCGGCCTCGCCGGGCCCCTCCAGCCGCCGGAGCAGGGCGGCGAGGGACGCCACCTTGGCCGAGCGGGCCGGGGTGGACGCCACCGCCTGCGACGTGCGCACCACCTCGTCGAGCAGCACCGCCTCACGGTAGGGGCCCGGGGCCTCGGCGTATCTGGGACCGCTGCCGAGGATCGGTCGCGGTGGAGGGACGGCGGCCTCCAGGACACCCGAGCGCAGGAGGATGCCATGACCCAGTCCCTCGACCTCGACCAGGCCCTCGCCCGGCGCCGGCCCGGCGACCCCATCGACCCCGTCGACGACAAGGACGTCGAGTGCCTCGGCGGGGTGGCGCTGAGCTCGCTCACGGCCACGCCGTCGAGCGTGCGGCCCTTCGGCGGGGGCGCGACGCTGCGCTGGAGCGTCACCGTGCCGGCCGGCTGCGCGGTGGCCATCCTGCTCAACGGCCGCTCCGTCAGCCGCTCCGGCTCGATGACCGTGGCCCCCGCCGTCACCACCCGCTACACCCTCGCGGCGCGCGCCGGGCGCGCCACCCGCACGCTGGGCGGCGTCACCGTCACCGTCGACACCTCGGCGTGCATCACCGCCGCCGTCCCCGAGAGCCTCGTGCGCGCCGAGGTGCGCGGCGTCGTCGACCGGCTGGACGCGGCGAGCAGCCGGTTCCGCCAGCGCTCGGCACCGAGCGTCGAGGTGGACGGCGGCGGCATCCGGGTGGCGCTGCGGCTCCGGGTGGCCATCGACAACTTCGCCGACCCCGACGTCGACGTCGACTTCACCGTCGGCCTGCGGGTGCGCAACGGCTCGGTGGACCCCTTCTACCGCCGCTTCGCCGTCGACGTGGACTGGCCCTGGTGGGTGACGGCCGTCACCGCCGGCGTGTCGAAGATCGTGGAGGAGTTCCTCGACAACCAGATCGAGCGGGCCCTCAAGCCGGCCATCCTCGAGCAGCTGAAGGCCCAGCTCGACGGCTTCGTCGACCGGCTGCCCGGCGACCTGCGCCTGCACGCCGTGGCCCTGGGCGACGGCGAGCTCCGGGTGACGGCGTGCCCGGCCGGCGGGGACACGCCGTTCATGGTCCTCCCCGGCGCCCTCGACGGCGGCGAGGGCTGAGCCGCGACCGGCGGGCCGGGAACGTCGCGAGCGCTCCTCTTGACCGCCTCGGTGGGGGTGGGTCTACTGGTGGCGACGCCACGCAGGGCGGCCACAGGAGGGCACATGGTGGACACGCGTGGTCCCTCCGGCGCCGGGCCGGGGGAGGGCCCACGCGGCAGGTCGGGGCGAAGGGACGGTCGCGAGCGGCTCGCCCGGGCGGCCCGGTCGGCCGGGGCGGCCGCCCTGGTGGCGGTCATCGTGGTCGCCGTGGTCGAGGACGACGCCCCGCGGGCCCGGCGGGCGGCCACCTCCACGACCACGACCGGCGGGCCGCCGCCGACCACGGCGCCCGGCCCCGGGCGCCTCGCCGGCCAGGGCGGGCCGCGGCGGGGCCAGCTGGCCTACGCCGAGCGACCGGGAGGGGTGCGCATCGTCGACCTGGCCACCGGCCGCTCGGAGTGGGCACCGGCCGACGCCGACCCCCACCCGGCCCGGCCGTTCGCCGTCGGCCGCTCCTTCGTGTTCCTCGCCGACGGGGAGGCGTGGACGGTGGCCGACCTGATCGCCGGCGACGCCGTCGAGCCCGATGCCCGCCTGCTCGGCCCGGCCGACTCCGCCCTGCGGGGCGACGAGCCGGGCACGCTGTGGCTCGTCGCCGAAGCCCCTCCGCGGCCGGTCGAGGCGACGCTGGTGACCCTCGGCGGCCAGCGGTTGTCCGGCCCCGTCGCCCTCCCGGCCGGCACCGCGCCGGTGGCGGCCGTCGCTCCCGACCGGCTCGTGCTCCAGCGCCGCGACCGCACCCTGCTCCTGTACGACACGGCGTCGGGCCTGCTCGCCGACGGGCTGGGCCGGCCCGGCGACGTCGTGGACGCCCACGGGCGCCTGGTGGTCTGGTTGGCCGGGGGCGACGGCGTGTGCTTCGGGAGCTGCACCCTCCTCCTGAGCGACCTCGGCGAGAGGGTCGAGCGCGTCGTCGCCCCGCCGCCCGGCCTGGCGTGGTACGGAGGGGGCGCCCTGTCGCCCGACGGCCGGACCCTGGCCGCCTTCGCCGGCCCCGCCGGCCGCACCCGGGACGGGACCGCCCGCCTGGTCCTGGTCGACGTGGCCACCGCCGGCGCCGTCGTGGTCCCCGGCTCCGACGTGCCGGTGGGCGAGCCGGTCGGCGCCGCCGCGTGGTCGGCCACCTCCGGGTGGGTCCTGTTCTCCGGCCTGGGCGGCGGGATGCGGGCCCACCTCCCCGGGGCCGGTTCGGCCCCCTGGACCGGCCTGCCGCCCTCCTACACCTTCGCCGTCAGCTGAGCGGGCCCCGGGGCGGGCCGGCCCGCTCGTCGGAAGGGCCCGGCCTACCGCCGGTGGATGGCGAAGTCCTGGGTCTGGGGTTGAGGTAGGGGAGGCGCACGGCCCCGGCGGTGGCCCGGTCGCTCACCCGGAACACCTCCAGGCCCGTGGTGATCTCCGACTCGTACACGAAGTTGTCGTACCAGGCCCCCCTCGTGTCAATGGGGGTCGGGGTCGGGCCCTCGGCCGGACAGGCCGTGCAGGGGGAACACCCGCCCCTCCACCTCGCCCACCACCTCCTCGACGGCGGCCCGGTCGCCCTGGGGCCCGGCGACGGCCGCCTCGGAGAGGGCGGTGGGGACCGGCCGGCGGGCCTGGCGCCGGGCCCGCTCCACCCACTCGGGCGGCAGCTCGTCGGGGAGGGTGGCGCCCGCCATCTCGGCGAAGTAGATCGTCCACGCCCGGGGCACCACGGCGGCCCACTGGTAGCCGCCGCCCCCGGTGGCGACCCAGCGCCCGCCGGCCGCCCGGTGGGCCAGGTCGTGGAGCAGGCGGGCCGTCTCCCGGTAGGCGCCGGTGGTGAGCAGGAGGCTGGCCAGCGGGTCGGTGTGGTGGGTGTCGCAGCCGAGCTGGGTGACGAGGACCCCCGGGCGCCACGTCTCCACCAGGGGGACCACCACGCGGCGGAAGGCGTCGAGCCACAGGCCCTCGCCGGTGAAGGGCGGCAGGGGGACGTTGACCGACGTGCCGCGGGCGTCCCCGGCGCCCATCTCGTCGACGAAGCCGGTGCCCGGGAACAGCGTCGCCCCCGACTGGTGGAGGGAGATGGTCAGCACCCGGGGGTCCCCGTAGAAGATCTCCTGGGGGCCGTCGCCGTGGTGCACGTCGACGTCGACGTACGCCACCCGCTCCACGCCCCGGTCGAGCAGCCAGGCGATGGCGAGGGCGGGGTCGTCGTACACGCAGAAGCCGCTGGCCCGCTCGGGCATGGCGTGGTGGAGGCCCCCGGCCGGGTTGAAGGCGTGGTCGGCCCGGCCCGACCGCACCGCCTCGGCGGCGACGAGGGACGCCCCGGCCACCCGGGCCGACGCCTCGTGCATCCCGGGGAACACCGGGTTGTCGCCGGGGCCGAACCCGAACTCCCACCACGGGCCCCGCTCCCCGTGGCCCGCCCGCCGCACGGCGTCGACGTAGCGCTCGGTGTGCGCCAGCAGCAGCTCGTCGTCGGTGGCGGAGCGGGCCGCCGTCTCCACCACCCGTTCGCCGTCGACCACCCCGTAGGCGTGGATGAGCTCCCGGGTCAGCACCACCCGGGGGAAGCGCAGCGGGTGCTGGGGGCCGTGGTCGTAGCGGGGTGCGTCGTCGCCGTACCACACCAGCTCCACCCGCCCGCTCACGGCCGGTCCGGTTCCGAGCCGGTTCGCCTCACAGACCCCCCATCGCCCCTGGCGGGGCGGCCTGCGAACGATGAGAATCGCCGGCGGCCGCTCCCTGCCGCCGAAGGCGGCCCCCCCGGCTGCCGGCCGGGAGGACAGGGCGGAGGC
>JBKHXC010000438.1:0-4476 GCA_046566225.1 Acidimicrobiia bacterium | reverse complement strand
TCGTCCGACGTCATCACCGTCGTCGACGCCGACACGACGGTGCGCTACCAGACGCCGTCGGGGCGCCGGCCGTCACCCGCCTGGGGCGCCTGCTGGGCTGGGCCCCGCCGCCGCTGACCGTCCGCGACGCCCGGCGCCGGGCCGAGGGCGACGGCCGGCTGGCGGCGCTGGCCGCCCCGCCCCCGGGGCCCCTGACGGCCCCGGCGCCGGGCGAGCCCCTGCTCGCCGCCCGGGGGGTGGCCGCCTCGCTGGGCGGGCGCACCGTGCTGGCCGGCGTGGACCTGGAGGTGCGCCGGGGCGAGGTCGTCGCCCTGCTCGGGCGCAACGGGTCGGGCAAGACCACCCTGCTGCGGGTCCTGGGCGGGCTGCTGGCCCCGGCCCGGGGGAGGGTCGAGCGGGCCGGGCGGGCGGCCTACGTGCCCCAGGACCCCGACGCCATGCTCCTCGGCCCCACCGTGCGGGCCGACGTGGCCACCACCGGCCGGCTGCTGGGCCGGCGCGACGCCGCCGCGGTGGACGAGTGGCTGGCCGCCCTCGACCTCGACGCCCTCGCCGAGCGCCACCCCCGCCGCCTGTCGGCCGGCCAGCGCCAGCGGGTGGCGGTGGCCGCCGTGGCCGTCGGCCGCCCCGACGTCCTCCTGCTCGACGAGCCCACCCGGGGGATGGACGCCCCGTCGCGGGCCGCCCTGGAGCGGGCCGTGGCCGGGGTGGCGGCCGGGGGCGGGGCGGTCGTGCTGGCCACCCACGACGTCGAGCTGGCGGCGCGCTGCGCCACCCGGGCGGTGGTGCTGGGCGACGGCGACGTCGTCGCCGACGGCCCCAGCCGCACCGTGCTGGCCGGCTCGCTGTTCGCCCCCCAGGTCCTGCGGGTGGCGCCGCCGCTGCTCACCGTGGAGGAGGTGGCGGCCGCCCTGGCGGCGTCGTCGCCATGACCGGCCCCGGCGCCGTCCGTCCCGCCCTCGTCTACGCCCTGGTGGTGGTGGTCGGGGCCGGCGCCTTCCTCTACCCCTTCTGGCTGCCCCGCCAGGCCCTTCCCGCCGCCGCCCACGCCGGCGACGCCCCGCTGGTGGCGGCCGTGATCGGGGTTCTGGTGGTGGCCGCCGTCACCCTGGAGCTGCGGCGGGGCGCCATGAACGGCGCCGCCGTCGCCGTGCTGGGCGTGCTGTCGGCCATGGCCGGGCTGCTGCGGCTCCTCGACCTCCCGGGGGGCGGCAGCGGCATCTTCTTCCTGGTCGTGCTGGCCGGGGCGGCGTTCGGGGCCCGCTTCGGGATGCTCCTCGGCCTGTGCGCCATGGCCACGTCGGCCGTGCTCACCGGCGGCATCGGCCCGTGGCTGCCGTTCCAGATGCTCGCCCTCGGGTGGATGGGCGGCACCGCCGGCCTGGTCGGCCTCGTCACCCGGCGGCTGCCGGCGGCCGCCGAGGTCGCCGTGCTGAGCGCCCTGGCGTGGGCGTGGGGCTTCGGCTACGGGGCGATCATGAACCTGTGGTTCTGGCCCTTCGCCCTGGGGGAGGGGCCGCTGTCGTGGGCCCCCGGACTGTCGCTCGGGGCGACGCTGAGGCGGTACTGGGCGTTCTACGCGGCCACGTCGCTGGCCTGGGACGCCGCCGCCGCCCTGACCAACGCCGTGCTCGTGGCCGTCACCGCCCGGCCGCTGCTGGGCTCGCTGCGGCGGGTGGCTGGGCGCCTGGAGCCGGTGGTCGAGCTGGAGCCGGCGCCCCTCGCCCCCCGACGCGACGAAGGCGCCCTCGCCGTTGAGGGCGCCTCCGGGAACCGGGCCGTCTGAGCTTCGACCTCATTCGTTCGCTTCGCTCACTCCATTCGGTCGAGTTCGATCGTGCTCCGGCGGGCGAGCGGAGCTCGCGCCGCCTCCGCCCTGTCCCTTTCCCGGTGTCCGCAGCCGGAGAGGCCGCCTACGGCGGCGAGTGCGGCCACGGACCTTGCCGCTGCGAGCGCCGCGAACGCGAGTGGCCAGGGCTTCAGGCGGCGCGGCCGACGGTGCCGCGGTGCAGGTGCCGGACCTCGGGCTCCTCGCCCTCGGACGAGCCCAGCCAGTGGAAGGCGGCCCGCCACACGCTGGTGGCGCCGGCCACGGTGACGCCGGTGAGGAACGTGCCCATCCAGCTCTCGCGCAGGGCGACGCTCCAACCCTCGAACATCGAGAAGTCGATGGCGAAGGCGCCGGCGATGCCGACGAGCAGGGTGACGAGGCCGTGGAGCTTGGTGGTGCCGGGCGCCAGGTCCTCGACGGTGTCGACGATCTTGAACAGCGCCAGCCCGAGCAACAGGGTCACGGCGAAGGTGTACATGTCCGGTGATTCCTCCTGACGGGAGGTCGTGGGTTCCCGTCGTGGTTTGGACCGTCCACCGCCGACGGTGGTAACCGCGCGTACGGTGTCGGCGTGCGCGCCCGGGCGCCCGCCTCCTCCGCCAACCTGGGGCCCGGCTTCGACACCCTGGCCCTGGCTCTGGCGCTGCACGTGGAGGTCGAGGTGGAGGAGGCCGACGCCCTGACCGTGGTCGCCGAGGGCGAGGGCCGCGAGCTGCCGGCGGACGCCTCCCACCTGGCCGCCCGGGTCGCCACCGGCGTCGCCGGCCACGACCGGCTCCGCATCGCCGTCCGCTCGTCGATCCCCGTGGGCCGGGGGCTGGGGTCGTCGGCCGCCCTGGCCGCCGCCGCCGCCGCGGCGGCCGGGGCGAGCGACCCCCTGGTCGTGGCCGTGGCCTCCGACGGCCACCCCGACAACGCGGCGGCCGCCGTGCTCGGCGGCCTGGTGGCGGCCGCCACCGTCGACGGCGCGCCCGTCGCCCGCCGCCTGCCGCTCGACCCCGGGCTGGCGTTCGTGGTCCTCGTCCCCGAGCGCCGCCTCCCCACCGACGAGGCCCGCCGGGCGCTGCCCGCCACCGTCCCCCACGGCGACGCGGCGTTCAACCTGGGCCGCCTGGCGCTGCTGATCGCCGGCCTGGCCGATCGCCGGCTGCTGGTCGGCCAGGCCGCCGAGGACCGGCTGCACCAGGCGCAGCGGGCACCGCTGTTCCCGGAGGCGCCGGCCCTGCTGGACGGGCTGGTCGGCGCCGGCGCCCTGGCCTCGTGCTGGTCGGGCGCCGGGCCCAGCCTGCTGGGCGTCTGCGAGGCCGACTCGGCGGAGGAGGTGCGGGCCGCCGGCGAGCGCCTGATGGCCGGCGCCGCCGTGCCCGGGCGGGCCCTCCTGCTCGCCCCCGACCTCGACGGGCTGGTGGTGGACGGGCGGGCCGCGGGCGTGGGGTAGCGTCGTCGGATGGCCAGCTACGAGGGTTACTGCGTGAAATGCCGTGAGAAGCGACAGTTCGACGGCCAGGAGGTCGAGATGGCGAACGGCCGCCGGGCCGCCCAGGGCTCCTGCCCCCATTGCGGCACCAAGATGAACCGCATGCTCGGCAAGAACGGCTGACGGGCCGCCCCGCCCCGGGTTGCCCATCCACCCGTCCCGCGACCTGGTCGCCGTCCCCAACCCCCACCCGGGCCGGGACTACGAGGTCCGCTGCTCCACCCCGGAGCTGACGTGCCTGTGCCCGATGACCGGGCAGCCCGACTTCGCCACCGTCACCATCGCCTACGTCCCCGGCGCCTCCATCGTCGAGCTCAAGTCCCTGAAGCTGTACCTGTGGAGCTACCGGGACGAGGGAGCGTTCCACGAGGACGTCACCAACCGCATCCTCGACGACCTGGTGGCGTCCATCGAGCCCCGCCGGCTGACCGTGCGCACCGACTGGCTGGTGCGGGGCGGGATCACCACCTCGGTCGAGGCGACGCACCCCTGACGGCGCCGCCCGAGCTGCCCCGGACCCGAGCGGCGGTGGCCCGCGCCGCCGAGGCCGGCACGTCGGTGGGCGCCCAGGTCGCGGTGTGGTCCGCCGGCCGCACCGCCACCGTCGCCTCCGGGCTGGCGGCGCCGGGGCGGCCCATGGCGGCGGGCACCCTGCTGCCGTGGTTCTCCATCACCAAGGTCCTCACCGCCGTGGCCGTCGTCCAGCAGTGGGAGCGGGGGCGGCTCGACCCCGACGACGCGGTGGCCTCCCACCTGCCGGAGTTCGGTGCGGCGGGCAAGGAGGCGGTCACCATCCGCCACCTGCTGACCCACACCGCCCGCCTGGCGGCCGCGCCCGGCGGCGACGAGTCGTGGGCCGGGCTGGTGGCCGCCGCCTGCGCGTCGCCCCTGGCCGAGGGGTGGCAGCCGGGCCGGCGGGCGGCGTACTCGCCCCGGCTGGGCTTCTCGGTGCTGGGCGAGGTGGTCCGGCGCCTCGCCGGCCGCCCGCTCGACGCCTACGTCAGCGAGGAGGTGCTGGAGCCGCTCGGGATGGCGGACTCGTGGCTGGCGCTCCCGCCCGAGCGCCACGACGCGTACGGGGAGCGGATGGGCGTCATGCACGACACCGGCCGGGGCGCGCCGGCCCCCATCGCCTCCCTCGCCCACCGCTCGGCGTTCGCCGAGACCA
>JBKHXC010000437.1:0-2506 GCA_046566225.1 Acidimicrobiia bacterium | reverse complement strand
CCCTCGGCGTCGACCTGGTGTTCGAGCCAGCGCTCGGCGTCGATGGCCGCCATGCACCCGGAGCCGGCGGCGGTCACCGCCTGGCGGTAGGTGGAGTCCTGGACGTCGCCGCAGGCGAACACACCGTCGACGCTGGTGCGCGTCGAGCCGTCCCGGGTGACCAGGTAGCCGTCGTCGCGCATCTCCAGCTGGCCCTCGAACAGGGCGGTGTTGGGGACGTGGCCGATGGCCACGAACAGGCCGGCGACGGGAAGGGTCGACTCCTCGCCGGTGATCACGTTGCGGACCGCCACCCCCTCCACGGCGTCGGCGCCGAGCACGTCGGTGACCACCGAGTCCCACAGGAACTCGATCCTGGGGTTCCGGAACGCCCGGTCCTGCATGATCTTCGAGGCCCGCAGCTGCTTGCGGCGGTGGATCACGGTGACCTTGCTGGCGAACTTGGTGAGGAAGGTGGCCTCCTCCAGGGCGGAGTCACCGCCGCCCACCACCGCGATCTCCTCGTCCCGGAAGAAGAAGCCGTCGCAGGTGGCGCAGGTGGACACGCCGTAGCCCAGCAGGCGCTGCTCGTTGGGCAGGTCGAGCATGAGGGCCCGGGCGCCGGTGGAGACGATGATCGACCGGGCCCGGTGCTCCTCGTCGCCCACCCAGGCCCGGAAGGGGCGCTCGGACAGGTCGACCCGGGTCACCCGGCCGGTCACCAGCTCGGCGCCGAAGCGGGCGGCCTGGGCCCGGAAGTTGGCCATCAGCTCCGGACCCTGGATGCCGTCGACGAACCCGGGGTAGTTCTCGACCTCGGTGGTGAGCATCAGCTGGCCGCCCGGCTGGTCGCCGCTGGACGAGGCCTCGCCCTCGATGACGAGGGGACCGAGGTTGGCCCGCGCCGTGTAGATGGCGGCGGTGAGCCCGGCCGGGCCCGAGCCGATGATCAGGACGCTCCGCACCCCGGTGGTCACTGGCCGCTCTCCCTCGACGCCTTCTCCGACGTGGCCTTGTGCAGCAGGAACACGCCGCCGAGGGTGAAGATTCCGCCGACCGCCAGGTACGCCGCCCACACCTCGGCGGGCAGGAGCACGTTCACCGCCCGGACCAGGGCGACGGCGACGAACACCACGGCGGTGACCCCCATGACGGCCGCCACCAGCCCGAACACCAGGGCGCGGGCCACGGTGGTGAGGGGGACCGAGGTCTTGTCGCGCACGGCCCCGACCACCCGCTCGACGGCGTCGGCGGCGCGGACGCTCCAGTCGCTCCCCCCGGGCACCACGCTGGGGGGGTCTCCGGGCCGGGCCACAGGGGCACACTACCCTTGCCCGCCGTGCGCCGACTCCTCGCCCTGGTCGCCGGCGGGGTGGCGTCGGCCTTCGGGGCCGTCATCCTGGGCGAGTACGAGCTGGACGGGCCGACCCCGTTGCTGGCCGGGGCACTGTTCGGCCTGATCCTGGGCGAGCTGGTGCCGACCGTGGCCCGGAGCCGGGACCCGGCCGTCGCCGGGGCCACCGCCGCCCTCGCCGCCCTGGGGATGACCTGGGGAGCATGGCTGTCGACCGGTCCCGACGAGGACTGGGCGTTCGTGCCGGGCCTGGCGTGGGTGGGCGTCGCCGTGGCCGCGCTGGCAGCCGTGCTGTGGGTCAGAAGCCCTGGGAGGCGAGCACCCGGCAGTCGTCGCGGGCCATGACGAAGGCCAGGTGGTCCGGCCCCGGCCCCGACCGGTCGGCCAGCCGGTAGGCCAGCACCACGGCGTCGGTCCCGTGCCAGCGCAGGGTGGCGGCGTACACGAGCGGCCCGAGGCGGTCGCCCACCTGGGATCGCACCTCGTCGTGGCAGGCGAGGGGCGGCGAGCCACCGGCCGCCTGGCGGGCGGCGGCGTCGTCCTGGTCGGCGGTGGCCGCCGGGGACGGGGAGGGAGCGGCGGGAGCGGCGGTGGTCGGCTCGTCGCCCGACGACGGGCGCGCCTCGACGGCCGCCGGGGCGGCGTCGCCGCCCAGCGCCTGCTCGAGCCGGCGGCGGAGGGCCGCCGGGTCCGACAGCGCCCCCAGCTCGCCGCCGTCGACGACGGCGTCGACCCCCGCCTCGGCCGTGGTCGCCGCCTCGCCGGTGGGGGCCGACGCCGTCCGCTCGCCCGGCCCCGAGTCGCGCAGCAGGACGGGGACGACGAGCACCGCCGCCACCAGGGCGGCCACCGCCCCGATCGCCCACCCCGGGCCCCGGCGGCCCTCCCGCCCGGCCCCGGCCCAGCGCGGCGGGCGGCGCCGCAGTGGGACGATGGTGTCGTCGGGCCGCCCCCCGCCCCCCGCCCGGGCGGCTGGTGGCGCCGCCCGGCCCGAGCGCTGCTCCTCCCACGCCGCCACGGCGGCCGCCACCGCCCGGTCGGCCACGCCCGGCGGGGCGGGCCCCGGGGCGGCGGCCACCAGCCGGCGCACCCGGTCGAGAGCGTCGACGCGGGCCAGGCAGCCGTCGCACCCGCCCAGGTGGGCGACGGTGGTGGGATCGCCCTCGCCGTCGA
>JBKHXC010000436.1:0-1925 GCA_046566225.1 Acidimicrobiia bacterium | reverse complement strand
ACCCTGCGATGCCTGATCAACGAGATCCCGCCCGGCGAGCGCCTGTTGACGGTGGAGGACTCGTTGGAACTGGGCCTCGAGCACTTCGAGGACCTCCATCCCGACTACGAGGCCATCGAGGCCCGGGAGGCCAACACCGAGGGCCAGGGCGCGTTCAGCCTGGCCGACGGGGTGCGGGCCGGGCTGCGCATGAACCCCGACCGGGTCATCGTGGGGGAGATCCGGGGCGGGGCCGAGCTGTTGTCGATGCTGCTGGCCATGTCCCAGGGCAACGACGGGTCCATGTGCTCGCTCCATGCCGACTCCTCGGCCGGGGTGTTCTCCCGCCTGGCCATGTACGCGGCCATGACCCCCGAGCGCCTGGCCCCCGACGTGACGGCCCGGCTGGTGGCCGAGGCGGTGCAGGTCGTGGTGCACCTGGGCTGGGTGGACGGGCTCCGGCGGGTCACCAGCATCCGGGAGGTGACCGGGGTGAGCGACGCCGGCCAGGTGGCCTCCAACGAGCTGTGGCGCCCCGGCCCCGACGGGCGGGCCGTCCCCCACATGCCGCTCAGCCAGCCCACCCTGGCCCGCCTGGTGGACGCCGGCTTCGACGCCGCCCTGCTGCGCGCCGAGGGGGGATGGCGGCGATGACCACCCTGGCCCTCGCCTGCCTGGCCGCCGGCGCCGGCCTGGGCGCCTGGCTGGTCCTCGCCGGCCTGCGCGGGCTGCCCCTGTTCGGCGCTGGGCCGGGCCCGGCCCGGCGCTGGGTGGCCAGCCTCGGCCCCACCCGGGCGGCCGGCGCCGGTGCCGCCGCGCTGTCCGCCCTGGTCCTCACCGGCTGGCCGGCGGCCGCCGTGCTGGCCGCGCTGGGCGCCCTGGCCGGCCCCGGCCTGCTCGGTGGGCGGGCGGAGCGGCGGGCCTCCATCGCCCGCACCGAGGCCATCGCGGCGTGGACCGACATGGTGCGCGACTCCATCGCGGCGGCCTCGGGGCTGGAGGAGGCCATCGTGGCCACCGCCGCCGTGGCGCCGTCGCCCATCCGGGCCGAGGTGGGCGCCCTGGTGCGCCGCCTCGAGCACCAGCCCCTGCCCGACGCCCTGGGCGCCTTCGGGGCCGAGGTCGACCATCCCTGCGCGGATTTGGTGGTGGCCGCCCTGGTCATCGCCGCCAGCATGGAGGCAGCCGACCTGGTGGCGCTGCTGTCGCGCCTGTCGGAGTCGACCCGCGACGAGGCCCGTATGCGGGTACGCGTCGAGGTGGGCCGCACCAAGGTGCGCACCGCCACCCAGGTCATCTGCGGCGTGCTGGCCGCCTCGGTGGTGTGCCTGGTGGCGTTCGACCGCTCCTACCTCGCCGCCTACGACACCCCCACCGACCAGGTGGCGCTGGTCGTCGTCGGTGGCATCTTCGCCCTGGGCGCCTACCTGTTGCAGCGCATGGCGCAGCTCGATCTGCCCGAGCGCTTCGCGGCTCGCACCCCGGGGAGCCGGCGATGAGCGCGCTGGTGGTGTGCGGGGCTGGCGCCGGCCTGGGGGCGTTCGTGGTGTGGCGGGCGCTCGCCCCCCGCCCCGTTCCCCTCGACGCCCTGGCCGCCCGCCTGGCCCGACCGGCCAGCCCGGGCGGGCGGCCGGCGAGCCTCGGACCGCTGGCCCTGCACCTCGCCGGCCGCCGCCTCGGCCAGGCCGAGCGCGCCGCTCAGCTCGCCCTGGCCGGGCGCAGCCCCGAGTACCACGCCCTGGCCAAGGCGGCGGGAGCGGCGGGCGGCGCCGGCGTGGTGGTCGCCTTCGCCGCCGTGTTGGGCTTCGCCGGCCTGGCGCCGCCGGCCGGGATGGTGGCACTGGCAGCGGCGGTCGTCGGCGCCGGCGGGTACGTGCTGCCCGACGCCGTGGGGGCCGAGGCGGCGGCCCGGCGGCGCCGGGCGTTCCGCCACGCCCTGTCCGGCT
>JBKHXC010000435.1:0-2369 GCA_046566225.1 Acidimicrobiia bacterium | reverse complement strand
GCCCCGGCCCCGGGCCAGCGCCCGGGGGACGGCCGGGCGCCGGGCCGGTCCGCCGCCGCCCAGGCCCAGGCTCAGGCCCAGGTTGGGCGGGTCGTCGGTGTCGACGGCGGCCACCCGCCGCCCCCGGGCGGCGCAGGCGAGGGCCACCAGGGCGGCCACCGTCGTCTTGCCCGAGCCCGTCTTGCCCACGATGCCGACGTTGATGCCAGTCCCTCCCGTGCCGGCGGCGGCCGTCACCCTAGGGCGTGCGGCTACGCCGGGGCGGCGTCCACGTCGGGCAGCTCGGCCCCGCCGGCCAGGTCCGCCACGTCCGCCAACTCGGCCACGCCCGCCGGTGCGGCAGCCCGGGCGGCCCCCACGACGTGGGTGAGCGCCTCGTCGACCGCCGCCGTGAAGCGGTCGGGGCGGACCAGCCAGGCGTTGTGGGCGCCGTCGACCTCCACCCGGCGGGCGCCGGGGACGGCGTCGGCCAGCTCCCGCTGGCGGTGGGGGCGGATCAGCCGGTCCCGGGCGGTGACCACCACCGCGGTGGGGACGTCCACCCGGCGTGCGAAGTCGTGGGCGTCGAAGGCGCTGAGGCCCCGGCCGGCGGCGGCGATGTCGCTGGGGTCGCCGCGGCGGATCTCCGCCTTCACCCACGACCGGTACCTCTCCAGTCCGGGCGACTGCTCCACGGCCATGCGCAGGTAGCGGTCGGCGAGGCCGCCCTCGGGCGTCCCCAGCCGGAAGGCGTACTCGACGGCCGCCATCGAGCTCCAGACGACCCGCTCCCGCAGGCTGGCCCGCCACTGGAGGCCGGTCGAGATCAGGACCATGCCGGCGACCACGTCGCGGTGGTGGCGCCAGGTGAGGAGGGCGACCGAGCCGCCCATGGAGTAGCCGACGAGGACGGCCGGGCCCAGCTCCAGGTGGCGGACCAGGGCGCCCACGTCGTCGGCCATGGCCTCCAGGGTCAGCGGCTTGTCACTGCGCAGCCCCCGGCCGTGCCCCCGCAGGTCGGGCGCCACCACCGGGCCGTGGCCGGCCGCCACGTCGTAGCCCCCGGAGAACCAGTTGAGGTCGGCGCTGAGGGCCCACCCGTGGAGCAGCACCACCGGCGGCCCCGGACCGCTGCCCTCCGTCATCCGCACGAACATCTCGCCCCGTCCGGGCACGGCGAGGACCCGGGCGGGCGGCAGGGGCGGCGGGACGGGGTCCTCGTGCTCCTCGTCCTTCAGCCGGCGGGCGAAGCAACGGGCCTTGGCCAGCTCCTTGCGCAGCTCGGCCGGCGACATGGGCCGTTCGTTCCCCCCGGCGCCGTGGTCCATGCCCGCGCCCCTACGGCGCCAGGCAGGCCTCGACGGTGGCCACCCAGCGCGCCGCCAGGCGGCGGGCGGCGTCGGGGCCGAGCTGGGGGTGGCGGTGGCGCAGCACGGCGTGGAGCCGTCCGGCGGCGGTGACCACGCCGATCGACAGCCCGAGCGGCATGCGGGCGGGGCCGGAGAACCACAGCTCGCTCGTCGGCCCGGTACCGGCGCCGAACGAGGGCGGATCGTCGATGCTGCCGAGGTTGGTGAGCATGACCGTGTCGGAGAGCCGCCGGGTCAGCAGCCGCAGCGCCGGCGACGTCGCCTCCTTGGCCCGGAGCGGGAACGACGGCGAGCGGCCCAGCACCTCGACGAGGGCCCCGGCGCCACCGTGCTCCTTGACCCGCCTGCTCTGGGCGGCCACCGCCTCCAGGGCGTGGCGCGGCGTGGCCCGCTCGGCCCTCGTGGTCGAGATCCGCACCGGCAGCAGGAGGTTGCCGACGACCTCCTGGGCCCAATCGGCGGGGCGCATGTTCACCGGCACCATCACGCTGATGCGGCCCGCCCGCCGGCCGTGGTCCTCGTTCCAGCCGGCGACGGCCAGGTGCAGGGCGGCGACGAGCACGTCGTTGACCGTCCCGGGGCGCTCCCCCTCCACCAGCCGCCGGGTCTGGTCGGCCCCCAGCCGGAGGTGGTGGAGCCCGTAGCCGGGCGCGTCGCGCCCCCCGTCGGCGGCCAGGCGGGCGGGCGGCACGGCCACGTCGCGCACCTTGTCGGCCAGCATCGCCCGCCGCCGGCGCATGACCCGCCGGTCGTCGGTGCCGACCAGCATGGTGACGTTGCGCGCCTCCAGGGGGTCGAGGTCGGGAACGGGGTCGGGCTCGCCGGCATAGGCGCGGGCCACCGAGCGCACGAGCCGGAGGGCACCGAAGCCGTCCATCGCCGCGTGGTTGGCGTTGACCATCAGCACGTCGCCGCCCGGGTGGCGGGCCAGGCGCAGCCGGAGGGGCGGCGACTCGGCCAGGGGCACGCGCCGGCTCTGGAGCTCGGCCCGGGTGGCGCCGAGGGCCTCGTCGTCGTCGC
>JBKHXC010000434.1:0-2509 GCA_046566225.1 Acidimicrobiia bacterium | reverse complement strand
CATCGCCGAGGTCCTGGCCAACTGGACCGGCATCCCCGTCACCCAGCTCACCGAGGAGGAGACGGCCAAGCTGCTCCGCATGGAGGAGGAGCTGCACCGGCGGATCATCGGCCAGGAGGACGCCATCGCCGCCCTGTCCCGGTCCATCCGCCGCACCCGGGCCGGGCTCAAGGACCCCAAGCGCCCCAGCGGGTCGTTCATCTTCCTGGGGCCCACCGGCGTGGGCAAGACCGAGCTGGCCAAGGCCCTGTCGGAGTTCCTCTTCGGCGACGAGTCGTCGCTCATCCAGCTCGACATGTCGGAGTACATGGAGAAGCACACCGTGTCCCGCCTGGTCGGCTCCCCCCCCGGCTACGTCGGCTACGAGGAGGGCGGCCAGCTCACCGAGGCGGTGCGGCGCAAGCCGTTCTCCATCGTGCTGTTCGACGAGATCGAGAAGGCCCACCCCGACGTGTTCAACACCCTGCTCCAGATCCTGGAGGACGGGCGCCTCACCGACGCTCAGGGCCGGTCGGTGGACTTCAAGAACACCGTGCTGATCATGACCTCCAACCTGGGCACAGCCGACCTGCGCAAGGCGTCGATCGGCTTCGCCAAGACCAGCGAGTCGGTCACCTACGAGCGGATGAAGGAGAAGGTCAACGAGGCGCTCAAGCAGCACTTCCGGCCCGAGTTCCTCAACCGCATCGACGAGGTCATCGTGTTCCACGAGCTGACCCGGGAGGAGGTCACCCAGATCGTCGACCTCATGATCCGGCGGGTCCGCGAGCAGCTGGAGGGCCAGGGCCTGGGCTTCGAGCTCACCCAGCAGGCCAAGATGTTCCTGGCCGACAAGGGCTACGACCCCACCCTGGGCGCCCGCCCGCTGCGCCGGGCCATCCAGACCCACATCGAGAACCCGCTCTCGGAGCGGATCCTGGTGAAGGAGTTCCCGGCGGGGGAGACGATCATCGTGGACGTGGAGAACGACGAGATCGTGTTCCGGGCCATCGAGGGCTTCGAGCCCCCGCCCGTCGAGCTGGCCGGCACCGGCTCCGGCGCCGACTGACGGCGCCCACGGGCGCCACGACCCGACGAAGCCCCCGCCGCCGGGCGGGGGCCTCGTCGCACGCCGGGCGGTCCTGCCCGGCCCGGGGTGACGAAGCCGAACCCCTGCCGGCCCCGGGCCGCGCGACCCGGCCGTCGCCCCCTGGCCTAACCTCGGCGCCGTGCGACCGACCCCCGGCCGCCGGCGGGTGCCGCCGGGGCGGGTGCTGCTGGCCGTGGTGGCCGTCGGCGCTCTCAGCGCCTGCCGGGCCGGGGCGTCGGTCGAGGTGGAGGCGGGCGCGGGGGGCACCGGCCGGGTGCGGGCGACGGTGACCCTCGACCGCGAGGCCGCCCGCCAGGTCCCCGACCTGGCCGACCAGCTCCGGGCGGACGACCTGGCGGCGGCCGGGTGGGAGCTGGACGGCCCCCGGGCGGTGGCCGGCGGCGGCGTCACCGTCCGGGCCACCAAGCCCTTCGCCACCCCGGCCGGGGCCAACCGGGCGCTGGAGGAGCTGGGCGCGCCGTTCGCGTCCCTCCGGCTGCGGGTGGACCGCGGGTGGTGGAGCACGTCGGCCGCCCTGGAGGGCGAGGTCGACCTGTCGGCCGGCCTGGCCGCGCTGGGCGACGAGGAGCTGGCCGCCGTGGTGGGGGGGCCGACGCTCGGCATCGACCCGGCCGCCGTGGAGCGTGAGCTGGGCCGGCCCCTCGGCGAGGTGCTCGCCTTCGAGCTGGTGGCCGACCTGCCCGGGAGGGTCGACTCCAACGCGCCCGAGGCCCGGGGCGGCGCCGCCGTGTGGCCCGTCCCCCTGGGCGGCGCGGTGGCCGTGCGGGCGGCGTCGGAGCACCGCGACGCCGCCGCGCTGGCCATGGCCGGCGTCGCCGTGCTGTCCGGCCTGGCCCTGGTGGTGGTGCTGGTCCGCCGCAGCCGCCGGGTCTCCTGGGGCTAGCGCGTTGACCTCATTCGTTCGCTTCGCTCACTCCGTTCGGCCGAGTTGGACGGTGCTCCGGCGGGCGAGCGGAGCTCGCGCCGCCTCCGCCCTGTCCCTTCCCGGTGTCCGCATCCGGAGAGGCCGCCTGCGGCGGCGGGTGCGGCCACGGACCTTGCCGCGGCGAACGCGGCGAGAAGTTCGGGCCAGGCACTGACCACCAGCCCGGCGGGCGGGCCGGGCGTCACAGGCCCTCCCTAGCCTGGGGCCCATGCTCCCCCGGGCCCGGGTCGTCCACCGCTGCACCGACTGCGGCGCCACCGCCCTGCGCTGGTCGGGGCGGTGCCCGTCGTGTGGCGAGTGGAACACCCTGGCCGAGGAGGTCGAGCGGGCCGCCGCCCGCCCGCCGGCCACCGCCCCCGCCGGCGGCGGGCGGCCGGTGCGGGTGGCCGACGTGGAGATGGCGGAGTGGCGGACCCGGTCCACCGGCGTCGAGGAGCTGGACCGCGTCCTCGGCGGCGGCCTGGTGCCCGGATCGGTGACCCTGGTGGGCGGCG